>JAWWOY010000243.1:0-17712 GCA_033851195.1 Kribbellaceae bacterium
GTGAGTCCGAACCGGATGTGCTTGAGATGTTCGCCGTGGAGAGCGCGTTGGAGGGCGACCTGCCGGCGATGGGGTCGGCGACCGGTACGTCCGGAGCTCTGTTGGGCGCCGCGTTCGCCACCAGCCTCGCGACCGCTGTACTGGCCGTCAGCCACTGCGCGGTTCCCGGCGGCACGCGCGTGCATGGCGCTCTCGGTGAGCGGGTGCGGGTGGTCCATGGGTCTACGGCCGAGGACACCCCGGTCAGGTCGGCCTTGGTGGTCGGAACCGACTCGCACGATCAAGCCGGTGCGGTGGTCGTCCGCGCTGCCGAGGATCACGCATGACCGGCCGATCTGTCGTAGGCCTACCCGATGATGACGTCATGACCTCACTCAACCGGACCGCTTCCGCGCACCACCTGCCCGCGGCCGCGCCGTTCGACTTCGCCGCCTCGCTTCGGTTCGTCTGCCACTTCGCACCCACGTCAGGCGAGCAGCAGGTGAACGACGGCGTGCTCACCAAGGCTCTCCGGGTCGGCGGGGAGACCGTCGTCGCTGAGGTCGCAGCGAGCTCCCGGGACGGTGTGGATGTCCGGCTGATCGGTGCAGGACCGCTGGGCGGGGACGTCGTGGCGGCGGCCCTGGACCGGGTGGGGTTCTACCTCAGCCTGGACGACGACCTGACCGGGTTCTATGCCGCCGCGGCCGAGGATCTCCCGTTCCGTTCCGTAGTGCGGCACCTGAACGGCTATCACCAGGTGAAGTTCAGCTCGCCCTGGGAGAATGTCGCGTGGGCGATCCTGTCCCAGCGCACCCCCCGGACATTGGCAGCCAAGGCGAAGGCCGCACTGGTCCGGGCGGCCGGGAACGAGCTCGAACTGGACGGCTCGACGTACGGAGCCTTTCCCGATGCCGGGCAGATCGCCTCGCTGGACCTGTCCGAGCTGACGGCCTGCATCGGCAACGACCGCAAAGCCACCTATCTGCAGGGATCCGCCCGCCGCTGGCTGGAGCTGTCGGAGCCGGAGTTGCGCCGAGCGCCGTACGAGACCGTGCGTGACCAACTCCTCGGCCTGCCTGGTATCGGACCCTGGTCGGCGACTTTCGTACTCATCCGGGGTCTTGGCCGGATGGACCAGGCTCCGCCCGACAAGGAACTGATGCGGGCAGCCGCGCGGGTCTACGGGCGGAGCGTCGACGAAGCCGCGCTCGGGGTTCTTGCCGACAGGTATGGCAGCTGGCAGGGCTACTGGGCGCACTATCTGCGAGCAGGCGGATGAGGGCGCCGACGAAGGCCACGCATGTCTGGGTGCGATCCACCGACCAACCTGTCGGCCGGCTCACCAGCGCGGAACGGGCAGAGCTCTCGACTATCGCCCACGCTGGGCGAGCGGCCGAGTTCCGCCGGGCCAGGCCGTGGTCGCGGGCAGTGCTGGCCGACTATCTGCAGATCGATCCGCTAGCAGTCCGGTTCCGGCGTGGCCGCTGGGGCAAACCGCACCTCGTCGGCCACGACCTGCAGTTCAATCTCTCGCACAGCGGGAACGTGGTGGTTCTAGCCGTCTCCGACCGGCCGGTCGGCATCGACATCGAGCAGACATCACGGGATCTGCGCACGGCTGTGTTCAGGTGCAGTTCCAAGCCGGAACGCCGCCGCCTGCCCGGCCGGACAGGCGCCGAGGTCGTGGCCGTCTGGACCGTCAAGGAGGCCTATGCCAAAGCCAAGGGGCTGGGTCACCGGCTCACCTTCGCCACCCTCGAGACCGACCAGGATCCAGTCACCGGCTCCAGGTCCGTCCGGGGCGATCGCCAACTGCCCGTCGACTAAGGAGAATCCCGTGTGGACTTACGAGTACAGCCTTGACACCGACAAGTCAGCTAAGGACATCTGGGCGCGCTACAGCGACCACATCACCTGGACCGAGTGGGACCAAGGGCTCGAGCAGGTGGAGGCCCATGGCCCATTCGCCGTCGGCACTACCGGTTTCCTGACACCGACCGGCCAGCGCCCGATCGCGTTCACCATAACCGACGTCGAGGAACTGTCCAGCTTCACCGACGAGTGCTCGCTGGGCGATCTGGTGATCCGGTTCCGGCACCAACTCACCACCCTGCCAGGCGAACGCACCCGCGTCACCCACGGCGTCGTGATCAGCGGTCCGGGCGCCGAGCACATGGGTCCGAAGATCGGCCCGGCCATCACCGCTGACATCCCCGCGTCGATAGCCGAACTCGTGAAGCTGGCCTGAGTGAACGCAGTGGCGCCGGTGGACAGTCCTGGCTTCCTACTGTGGCACGCCACACTGCGCCTGCAGCGTCTTGTCACCGCGTCGCTGCGCCCGCTCGGCCTCACGCACGTGCAGTTTGTGCTGCTGGGAGCACCGTCGACCGCGACCAGCCTCCGCCCACTTGCCGCCTGACAGCTACCGGCGTTCGTTTCGCAGCGCAAAGCCTGCCTGATCGGTACGGGCGCCGCGCCGGTGAGCTGGTGCCGGCTCAGCCGGGCAACCAACCGACCTTGCCGATGAGGTACGTCGCGCCGACGAGCGCGACGACGTCGATCAGCGTGTGCGCCACCACCAACGGCATCACCCGGCCCCATCGCCGATAGAGGTGGCAGAACAACACACCCATGACCACGTTGCCTGCGAAGCCACCGAGCCCTTGGTAAAGGTGGTACGAGCCACGCAGGACCGCGCTTGCCGCTGTACTGCGGCGGCTGGACCACCCCAGTTGCTCCAGGCGGCGGGTGAGATAGCCGAGAACGATGACCTCCTCGAGCACTGCGTTCTGCGCCGCGACCGCAACCAGCACCGGCACACGCCACCAGGTGTCAGGCAGCTGCGCAGGATCGACGGTCAGGTTGGCACCCGAGGCATGGGCCGCAAGATAGAAGGCCAAGCCGGCCCCGCCGACACAGGCGGCCACCGCCGTTCCACGCACCACATCGCGAAGACCGTCGCGCCGGTCGAAACCCAGCGTCCTCAGCGATTCGCCGCCTCGCGTCAGCAGGTGCGCGACCAGCGCGACCGGCACGAGCGCTGTCACCACTCCGAAGACCTGCCAGGCCAGGTCCAGCCACGGGCGGCCCGGCGCGCGCGAGCCGACGATCACGGCCGTCTGACTGCTGAGAGGGTGGTGCGAGGTGACTACGCCGGTGAAGGAAATCAGAGCCGAGACCGCGGATGCGCCGAGGGACAGCGCAAGGACCAGCCAAACCTCCCTCACCAGGACACCTCGACTCTCCTCGGGAGCCACGGCAATCGGCTGCTCCGATGGTCCGGCGTAGTCCTGACCTTCGTCTGCGAATCTGGTCACGCCTCAACTATCCCCCGGCCGCGCAGTGCGTGGTCTTGAGCGGGATGACGACCAGCGGGCAAGTCATTCCGCTCGACGGCGTTGACGCTGGAGGGCAACAGCAGGTCCGCCAAGTCGACGTTGTTGAGCTGGTTCCGCGCCAGCTGAATCAGCAGGTCACCTACCTCCAATGCCCGCCAGCAGCAACCCCTGGACTCCGGCCAGCAACAGTGAACGACGGCCGGTGGCGGGGCTGCTACACCACCGGAATCGCGCGACGCTGTTCTCGTTAGGATGCAAACCGGCCCCTGAGAGGAGCAGACGATGACCACCAACATCGACACCGGAGGCGCACCGTCGGGCGCGACCGTCGTCAGCTTCGCGCGGCCCATTCTGCACGACTTCGCGTACCGCACGTGCGCGGTCTGTCACTCCCCCATCCCGGCGCATCAGCTCGTCGACGACGACTACCGGCCCCGGCACGCCGCCTGCGGCCGCAGGTGGTCGCAGGCCGCCAGCCCGGTCTGGAAGGTCGCCTGAGCGGACCATGTCGGTCTGTGGCCCGTCTGTGGCCTACCCGGACATGCTCGCGGGACCGCGACCTGACCAGGTACAGGTACAGGTACCTTGCCTCTACGATTCCGCTTGTGACCACCTACGATGATCTTGATTCTTTCGAGCACCTGGATACCTCGACCCTACCGCCACGTCAGCAGCGGATCCTGGTCACGATCCGGGACTGGGCGGTCAGGCACGGGTATTCGCCGAGTACTCGGCAGATAGGCGATGCTGTCGGCCTACGGTCGTCGTCATCGGTGTCGAAACACTTGGCGAATCTCGAGGAAAAGGGTTTTCTACGGCGCAGCTCTACGATGTCCCGCGCGATCGACGTGCGTGTGTTCCTCCAAGAACCCCCGACACAGGCTCCCACCAACGACTCGGTTGCTGTGCCGGTGGTCGGCGATATCGCCGCAGGAACCCCCATCTCGGCCGAAGAGCACATCGATGACATTCTCACCTTGCCCCGCGGCCTGACCGGGCGCGGCAGCGTTTTCGGTCTGCGTGTGCGTGGTGACTCGATGATCGACGCCGCGATCTGCGATGGGGACATCGTCGTGGTACGACAGCAAACCGAGGCTCATTCAGGCCAGATCGTCGCCGCGATGATCGATGATGAAGCCACCGTCAAGGTCTACCGTCGCCGCAACGGCCATGTCTATCTCGAACCGCGCAACCCCGACTACGACGTCATCGACGGGGACCGGGCCGCTGTTCTGGGCATCGTCGTCTCAGTACTGCGTAGCGTCTGACACCCCGGCGAAGGTGGCCATGCCGATGTTGCCGTCGGCATCAGTGGGCGGCTTCGTGGCCGTGACCGTACTCGTCGACAGGGACGACGGACGCTGAGCTGCGCCGCGACACGGCGAGCCGTAGAAAAGTTACATAAATTCGGTGATCATGGGTACGAAGCACCACGCCCTCAAGGTTCCCGGATGTTTCCGCCTGCTGCATCTCTCCGAGGGGCCTGACGCCATGAGAATTACTGAAGGTGAGGCCCATGAAACCCATCAGTCGTAGGACTCTCGTCCTCGGCGGTCTGGCCGCGGCCGGCGCTACCGCGCTGCCTGTCCGTTCCACCGTGATCGCGGCCACCGCAGCGGTGCCGTACCCGTTCCAGGTCGGGATCGCCTCCGGTGAGCCCGACGCGGGCAGCGTCGTGTTGTGGACTCGGCTCGCCCCCTCGCCCCTCAACGCCGACGGTCACGGCGGCATGGCAGGAGCTGACGTGACTGTCGACTGGCAGGTGTCCACCGACGACCTCTTCACCACGCTCGTAGCGTCGGGATCAGTCACAGCGACCTACGCGACCGCCCACTCCGTGCACGTCATCGCCGGCGGCCTCAACGCCGACTCGGACTACTACTACCGCTTCCGCGCGCAGGGCCACCTCTCGCCCGTCGGCCGAACCCGTACCGCCCCCGCGCTCGGCACGAGCGGACGCGACCTGGTCATGGCCTTCGCATCGTGCGCGCACTACGAGGAGGGTTACTTCACCGCCTACCGCCGGATGGCCGAGGACAACCCGGGCCTCGTCCTGCACCTCGGCGACTACTTCTACGAGTACGGCGCGACGGCCGGTCGCCCGCGGCTCCACGCGGGCACCACCGAGATCGTGACGCTGGCGGACTACCGCCGCCGCTATGCGCAGTACAAGTCCGACCCGGATCTCCAGGCGGCGCATGCGGTCGCGCCCTGGATCGTCGTACCGGACGACCACGAGGTGGAGAACAACTACGCCAACATGGTGCGCGCGGACAGTACTCCGGCGCTGACCACCGACCAGTGGATCGCCCGGCGGACCGCCGCCTACCAGGCCTACTACGAGAACATGCCGTTGCGGCCGGCACAGGCCAACAACGGCAACAGCATCCCGCTGTACCGCCGGCTCCGATGGGGAAACCTCGCCACCTTCCACATGCTCGACACCCGGCAGTACCGCAATGACCAGGCGTGCGGCGACGGATGGAAGGTCTGCTCGGACGCCGACCTGGCGTCGCGAAGCCTGCCCGGCAACGCTCAGGAGACCTGGCTCCTCGACGGTCTCGCCCAGCACAACGGCACCTGGGACATCATCGGTCAGCAGGTGTTCTTCGCACGGCGGTCCAACTCGACCGGCGCGAGCATGGACTCGTGGGACGGCTACCGCGCCTCCCGGGCCCGGATCCAGCAGGGCTGGGTCGACCGCGGTACCCGGAACCCGGTCGTGCTCACCGGTGACGTGCACCGCGCGTGGGCGAGCAATCTGATGGCCGACTACAACAACTCCGGCTCGGCCGTCATCGGCAGCGAACTGGTCACCAGCTCGGTCACCTCCACCGGCGACGGTGACGGTGCCACCACCATTCCCGATGTCGGGACCAACCCGTGGCTGAAGTTCTACAACAACCGGCGCGGCTACGTCCGTACGACGATCAGCCCGACCCAGCTGCGGGCCGACTTCCGGGCCGTGGCGAAGGTGTCGGAGCACGGCGCCGCGGCGTCCACTGTGAAGTCGTTCGTCATCGAAGAGGGCCGGCCCGGCCTTCAGACGGTGTGAGGGGGATTCCGATGAAGAAGCTCCTCGCCATCGCGGTGGCCGCGTCGTCCTTCGTGTTCACCGCTACCAGCGCGACTGCCGTCGTCGCGACACCGACATGGCAGACGGCGAACAGCGTGGCCTCCGGAGACCAGGACGGTCCCTCGATCGCGACCAATCGCAACGGCTATGTCGCCGTGGCGTGGGAGGACGACCGGGACACCACCGCCGCGGCCGACGACGCGCACAGCGAGATCTTCCTGCGGTTGTTCCACAACGGCACCGCCGTGTACGAGGTCAAGCTGTCCGCCGGTGGCGGCAGCGGCGTGACCAACTGGCGCCACCTCCACCCGGACGTGGGGCTGGACGACAAGGGCAATGCCGTCGTGGTGTGGGCGGACGACCCGGACGGCAACGGCTACTACAACATCCCGTACCGGGTGGTGAACACGGCAGGCACCGTCACCGCCTCGGGCAACGCCAACAGCAGTTCGACCGGGCAGCAGATCATCCCGCGCGTGGCCGTTGACCCGGACGGCGCGCCAACCGGTGGCGCGGTCGCCTTCACCGTGGTGTGGGAGGACATCCAAACGGGCGCCCAGGCCATGATCAAGGCAGCCGGGTTCACCGGGCCGACCACTCGTGCCTGGGAGGTCACGGCTTCACAGACGACCGGTCAGCACCACAACCCGGATGTCGCCGTCTCGGCCTCCGGTGACGCAGTCGTGGTGTGGGACGAAGACGGCGACGCCAACGCGTCCTACAACGTCGGCCTGGTCCGGTTGGCCCGGGGCAACGGCGCAGTCGGCCTCTCGCGTCGTACGGCGAACGCCAACGGAGGCGGGCAGCAAACGCATGCGTCGGTGGCCGCCAACTTCAACGGCGATTTCGCCGTCGCCTGGGAGTCCGACCACACCGGCGTCGCGGGCGCGTGGCTGCGCACGTTCGACTCGGCGGGCAATCCCCGCTTCTCCGACGTACAAGTCGCAGCCGGGGGAAAGAGCCCGGCGGTGGGACTCGATGACCAGGCGAACACCGTCGTCGGCTGGACGGAACAGGTCGCCGACCTCGATGTCTGGGTCCGCGGCTTCGGTACCAACGGCACGGATGCGGGCAGGCTGTCGGCCCAGCAGCTCAGCCAGGTCACCGCTGGGCGCCAGGAGCAGATGACGGTCGCGGTCTCACCTTGGGCCGAGGTGGCCGTCGCCTACACCGACGACAACGACAACAACACGTTCGACCAGGTGATCCTCGGGCAGGACATCTCCAACAACAGCTGGTGAGCCGCACACTGTGAAAGGCAGATGCGATCAGCGTGCCTACCTCACCGGGCGCCGGTGAGGTAGGCGACGCGAAAGGGCGAGCTGGATGCCCCTGTCAGGAACGCGGGTGGGCGTTCTCCTCCTTGATCCGCGCCGCTTCCTTGCGGACCTCTGCCTGGGTGGCGCGCTCCCGCTCCAGCCAATCGGGACTGTCCGCCTTCACCGCGTCGATCTGCTCCGTGGTCAGGGGATCGGTGATTCCGCCCCGCGCGAGACCGCTGATGGAGATACCCAGCCTCGCCGCGATGACCGGACGGGGATGCGGGCCCGTGCGTCGCAGTTCCCGTAGCCACTCGGGCGGATCGGCCTGCAGGGCATTCAACTCGTCGCGCGAGACGAGGCCCTCCTGGAACTCTGCCGGAGTGACTTCGAGATACACGCCCAGCTTCTTCGCCGCTGTCGCGGGCTTCATCGTCTGGGGAGTCTTTTGCGACGTCATGGCATCAGGGTATCGAGCGACTGCGCCACCGCCGATCACGCCCGGTAATCTGGCTTCGTGACCGGCTCGGACGTACCGCCATCATCATTCAGGCTCGGGTACGTCCCAGGGGTGACGCCCACCAAGTGGGTGCGGATCTGGAACGAGCGGTTGCCCAGGGTCCCGCTGAGCCTCATCCAGGTACCCGCCGCCGAAGCCGCCGCTCTGGTGCGAGACCAGGGCGCCGATGCGGCTCTGCTGCGGTTGCCGATCGACCGGACGGGCCTGCACGCAATACCTCTGTACTCCGAGACGACGGTGGTCGTGGTCCCGAAGGACCATGTCGTGACAGTGGTAGAAGAGGTGACCATCGAGGACCTGGCCGATGAGCTCGTGCTGCACCCGCTGGACAACACTCTTGAGTGGGAGCGTCCGCCGGGGCGCCAGGCGGACGAGCGCCCCGCCACTACGGCGGATGCCGTCGCACTGGTCGCGGCGGGAGTCGGGCTTCTCGTCGTACCGCAGTCACTCGCCCGTCTGCACCACCGCAAAGACCTCACCTACCGGCCGATCGTCGACGCCCCGGAGTCGCGTGTCGCGTTGTCGTGGCCGGAGGACGAGACCACCGAGTTGATGGAGCAGTTCATCGGGCTCGTCCGCGGCCGGACCGTCAACAGCACCCGAGGGCCCGCGGCCGGCAAGTCGACCGCCAGGAACCAGCGCGGTTCCAGCGCCCCCCAACCCGGCAAACGCGGGAAGCCCCGGCGCCGGTCGTAGCCATCTCGGCGGTGGACCCGGCGTCTGCGGGTCCGGACGTAGTGCAACCACTCCACTACCTTCAGCGCTTGATGACAGGGGGCTCAGCGCGCGATGCCGACTAGGTGCTCGGCGATTCGCAGCGACCCGGCCAGGATGGTCAGCACCGGGTTCACTCCCCCGTTGGTCACGTGCACCGAGCCGTCGGCGATCCGTACGTTCTCGTGTCCCCAAACCCGGCCGTACGGATCGGTGACCGACTGTGCCGGGTCGTCCCCCATCCGACAGGTTCCGGCCTGGTGCTGGCCGCTGCTGGCCTGACGGGTATTGCCGACGCCAGCGACAGCGGTCCGGGCTGCACCGGCCTCGACCAGCCACTGCCTGGCCTTCTCGCTCATATGCGCCTGCGCGCGGAGGTCCTCGGGGTGAATTGACCCACTGATCATCACGACCGGGTTGCCGAACCGGTCAGTCACGCCGGGATCGACCCGCACCCTCGACTCCGCCGACGACACTTCCTGAATCGGCCCGACCACTCGCAGCATCCGGCGCGCCGCATGCCGCATCGCCTGCTTTCCGGCCGCACCGGCCGACGGGATCAGGCCCGCTGCGGTCAGATAGTCGTAGGTGGCGGCCGGCGTCGGGACGAATTCGTTGGCCAGCATCCCGCCACCCACGATCCCATCGTTGCCGTGCCGGAAGTCGCAGGTCGCGATCGATACCCCGGGGCCAACCAGATCAACCACCTCGTCGTCGAACAATCCGACCGCCCCCGCGTACACATGTGCCTGCAGGTACCTGCCGACCTGGTCTCGGTTGTTGCCAAGCCCGTGAGGTTCGCGGTCGTGCGCGCTGTTGAGCAGCAGCCGCGGGGTCTCGGTGGCACCGGCGGCGATCACGACCTCCGCGCAGTCGACGGTCCGTCGCCAGATCCTGCCGTCCTCCCCGACGGCGACCAGCGCCACCCCGGTGACCCGACCGCCGCCATCAGCGACCAAACGCTCGGCCGTTGTCTCGATGACCAGCGTGCACCGACCCGTGGCCAGCGCGGCCGGCAACGCAGTGTTGTGCGTCCCGGACTTGGCCTCCACCGGGCAGGCGAAACCGACGCACTGCCCGCACCGCACGCAGCCGGACCGCCCTTGGTAGCCCACGGAGTTGATGAGCAGCGGCACGTCCAGGGTCCCCCAGCCCAGCCGCGCGGCCGCAGCCACCAGTCGTTGCGCGGGACCAGTCCGCGGCATCGGCGGCATCGGCAGCGGGATCGAGCGCCACTCTTGCCAAGGGTCCACCCCACCACCGCTGACACCGAACCGCTGCTCGGCCAGGCTGTAGTACGGCTCCAGATCGGCGTAAGTGATCGGCCAGTCCGCGAGCCCGCTGCCCTCAGGTACTCCGTAGGTGCTGGCCATGGTGAAGTCGCGCGGGACGAACCGCCACGCCTGCGCCCCGTAGACCCGAGTTCCGCCACCGACAGTGAACGCGTTGTTGCTCCAGCCGTCATCCGACGGCAGGACCTGGCGCGGCTCGCCGTCAACCACCGAGATCCGCGGCCGACCGTGAGGATCCGGATCGGTCCTGGCCGGCAGCCCGGCCGCCGAACGGGGGTTGCGCAGATGATCACGGGTCAGCGAAGCCGTGGACGGGTAGCGGCCGGTCTCCACCACCAGCACCGACCGGCCCGACTCGGCAAGTACCTGCGCCGCCGCTCCGCCGCCGGCACCCGAGCCGATGATCACACAGTCGTACCGGTCGGCCAGCGCCGACCGCGGCGTAGTGGTCAGCTCGGTCTGGGCCGGCTGCCAGGTCCCGGCTACATCGGGTTGCCAACCCACCATTGTCCACGCCGGCGGTCGGTTGCTGTTGGCGTCGGGCAGGTGTCCGTCACCGGCGTAGAAACTCTGCGCCACCAGGCGGATGAGCCAAGCCCCGTCGGCGTCGGCGAGCACCGTCTCAAGATCTGGTTCGACCCCAGCTACCTCTATTGCCCGCACCACCCGCGGCCGCCAGTCGGGCCGGTCCACGGCGAGAACCCGCTCGACGAACGCGACGGCACCGGTGTCCGCAGCCGACGGGAAGTCGTCGGCAGGCACGGCTAGCTCTGCCAGCCGGGCGAGGGTCAGACTCTGCCGCGCAGTCAGCGAGTAGGCGACCTGGTCATCCACGATTCGGTCCCTTCGGTGAGGTCGGGCAGACAGTGTCGGCGCTCAGGCAGCCGGCGCGCTCACCGCGTCCAGCCCTCGTCCTCAATCCCATCTGCCGTATCAGGGGCGGACGGCGTGATCAGGTTGACGCGGGCCCAGTGCTCCTGGTGGAGCATCTCGAGCCACGAGATGACCCGCTGACGGTCGGTTTCGCTTTCGAACTCGGGCACGTCCGGCGCGTTTTCCATGACTGCAGTGAGTAGGTCGGTGATTGTCTGCGCCGCGATCAGCCTTGCAGACTCCTCCAGGACAGCAACGGACACGTCGTCCTGCGGTGCGTCATCGTGGGGTGTGCTCATGATGCCTCCTGCGGGTCGGTTCCGTTGTCGGGAAAGATACCGCCATCCGCGCAGTCCAGTCCGTACCGTCGACCCGAGGTTGTGGACAGACCTGAGGTCGCCACGGGCCTGTTCCGGCCTGCGACGTACCGGCTGGTCGCGCGTGGCCGTACCACTGGGCATTGCTGCCCACATCGTTGAGATGGCTATAAACGGCCTGGCACGCTGAGACCTTTGCCACCCGCCGGACGGGCGCGAACCGGGCCGGCTCAGCCGTTGATCAGTTGCAGACCCGCGAAACCATCGCTGGGACGAGGCCTCTCCATCTCTTGGAGGAGTTGCTCATGACAGCAAACCGATCTGTCAGCATCACGGACGCGTTGAACGAAGCCCCGCTGAGCCGTTTCCACACCCGTGCGGTCGTCACGGCCGGGATGGGATTCTTCACCGACGCCTACGACCTCTTCATCGTGGGCACCGCGAGCACCTTGATCGCCGCGCAGTGGCACCTGAGCGCCTCAGCGACCGGGCTGATCAACTCGGCGTCCTTGATCGCGGCGTTCCTGGGTGCGCTTGCGTTCGGTCGCATCGCCGACATCGTGGGCCGCAAACGCATCTACGGCCTGGAAGCGACGCTGATGGCGGTCGGCGCCCTGGCGTCGGCCTTCGCGCCGAACCTGCTGTGGCTGATCGTGTTCCGGTTCATTATGGGCATCGGCGTCGGCGGCGACTACCCGGTGTCCGCTGTGCTGATGAGCGAATACGCCAACCGCCGCAACCGGGGCAGACTGGTCGGCCTGGTGTTCTCCATGCAGGCACTGGGCACCGTGGCGGGCTACGTGGCCGGGCTGGCGCTACTCTCCACCGGGATGAGCAACGACCTCGTCTGGCGTCTCCTGCTGGGACTGGGCGCCGTACCGGCCGCCGCGGTCATCTACCTCCGCCGCCGGATGCCCGAATCGCCGCGGTTCCTCGAGCGGATCAAGGGTCACCCCGATCAGGCCGCGAGCAACCTCGCCACCTACTCCGACGGCGACGTCGTCGCCGTCGGCGACCCGCTCGCCGGCCTGGGCAAGATCAGCTTCGGTGCCTTCCTGAGGAACCGCCGTTACCTGCTCACGCTGATCGGTACCGCCGGCACCTGGTTCGTGTTCGACTACGCCTACTACGGCAACGCGGTGTCGGCCCCGCTGATCGTGAAGAGTGTGCTCGGCGCGGGCAACCACCCGCTCACCCAGGTCCTGGCGTTCAACCTGATCGTGTTCACCGTGGCGGCCGTTCCCGGCTACTACCTCGCGGTCGCGTTCATGGACCGCATCGGACACCGGCGGCTGCAGATCATCGGGTTTGTCTGCATGGCGTTGGCATTCGGTCTGATCGGCGTCATCCCCGGCATCACGGCCGCCATCGTGCCGTTCCTGGTCTTGTTCGGCATCAGCTTCTTCTTCGCCGAGTTCGGCCCCAACACCACCACCTTCGTGCTTTCCGCCGAGTCCTTCCCCACCAGCGTGCGCGCAACCGCCCAAGGCATCTCGGCGGGAGTGGCCAAGCTCGGCGCCTTCATCGGGGTGTTCCTGTTCCCCATCATCCAGAACACCCTGGGTACCGCCCGAGCACTCGAACTGTCCGCCGGCTTCTCGCTCGTCGGAGCGCTTCTCACCTTGCTCATCCCCGAGACCGCCCAACGGAGCCTGGAAGACATTTCCGGCGAAGACAGTTTCGTCGTGGCCGAAGCCGAGAGAATCATCACCCAAGCCAACCTCTGGACCTCAGAGCCACCCAAAGACGACAACTAATCGCCCCCACCATTGCGTTCTCCTTGAGGTCGTCAGGCGAGGGCATCCGGGCCATTGCCAGGTGGGAGGGCGGCGCTCGCATCCGCCAGGTGCTGGCCGGAGTACACGTGCCGTTCCGGGCCGGCGCCCGGCGGCGGTCACCCACTCCGGAAATCGCTTGATGAATCCTGCGGGCGCTGGCAACATCGCCCCTTGTGCCTGAAACAGATGCGTCTGAAAATCGGGATCACGAACCATCCCAAACCGACGCAATGCTGGCATCCAGCACCAGCCTCGCGTCCGGGCAGCCGCTTCGCTCCCCCGCCTTCCGGTGGTTCTTCGCCGGCTGGTCGATCTCCATGGCCGGCAGCGCCATGTCGCCCGTCGCGCTGGCCTTCGGGGTCTTGGAGGTCACCGGCAGCGCCGCCTGGCTGTCTGCGGTCCTTACCGCCTCCATGGTCCCGATGATCGCGACGATGATCATCGGTGGGGGCATCGCCGACCGCTACCGCCGCGACACCGTGCTGCGCCTCGCCAGCCTGGGCGCTGGCATTAGCCAGGCCGGCGTGGCGATCATCCTCCTCACCCACCAGCACCCCGCGCTCCTGCTGCCGCTGGCAGCCCTCAACGGCATCTTCCAGGCACTGACCACCCCGACGATGCGCGGCATCGTCCCGCAGCTGGCGAGCGGACGCGGCATCCAGCAGGCCAATTCACTGCTGGCATCCGCCAGGAACATCGCCCGGATGGTCGGCCCGGCCGCTGCCGGTCTGCTGACCGTCTCCGTCGGCGGCGGTTGGGCGATCGCCGCGGACGCCGCGTCCTTCCTCCTGGCGGCCGTCTGCTTCGCCCGGATCTCACTCCCCAACCGGCCACCCCGCGCCAAGGGCGGCCCGACGATGCTCGGCGAACTGCGGCAGGGCTGGAGCTACTTCAGCTCCAAGCCGTGGATCTGGTCGGTGACGCTGGCCTTCGCCGTCTTCAACGCCGTCAACATGGGAATCTGGCAGATCCTCGGCCCGGTGATCGCCCACGACACGATCGGCGCCGAGGGCTGGGGCCTGGTGCTGAGCGCCCGCGCCGCCGGGGCGCTGCTCGCCACCATGGTGATGGTGAAGCTGACGATACGGCGGCCAATGGTGCCGGCCCTGTCTTCGATGACGCTGGCCGCCGTCCCGCTGATCCTCCTCGGTACCGGCGCGAACACCTTCTGGCTGGCCGCGGCGGCATTCGCCGCCGGGGTGGCCGCCGAGTTCTTCACCGTCGTGTGGTCGACGGTTTGTCACACCCACATCCCGGAACGGCTGACCTCCCGGGTCGGTGCTTACGACGAGTTCGGGTCGTTCGCGTCGATCCCCGTCGGCCAGCTGTCCGCCCCGGTCCTCGCCGCGGCGTTCGGCACCGCGGCGGTGACTATCACCGGTGGCGCCCTGCTGGCGGCCGCCATGCTGCTACCCCTGCTCCTGCCATCACTGCGGCGAATCGAACTGAACACATCCAAAGCAGACTGAGAGGTCGTTTTCGCCCCGGACGTTGAGAGACAAGCTGAGTGGCGAAGCGGTGAGGTGTCGGCTAAGAGGGCCTGCGACGTGTTCCGCGGAAGGCGTCCGAGGTCACCGGCCAGACGCCGCGCACGCTGACCCCGCGCTGGCTCGGCTTCGGACCAGTCCTCACGAACCGGAAGAACTGACCGACGGCGCTACTTTGCACCCTGGGTCAGGGATAGAAGACCGGGGCCGACTTGGACGTCTGCGATGTGGGGCGGGCGGCACCTCCTCACGATCGGTCAGACCTGGATCTGTCCGCCGTCGACGAAGTGCTCTGCGCCGGTGATGAACGAACTCTCCGGCCCGGCAAGGAAAGCGGCCAGCGCCGCGACCTCCTCGGGACGGCCCATGCGCTGCAGCGGAAGTTGCGCGGCCAGCGCGCCGTGGAAGTCTTCAGTGCTCTGACCGAACCTGCCGGCCAGGCGTTCGATCGCGGGGGTGGCGATGGGGCCGGGCGTGATGACGTTGACGCGCACGCCGCGCGGGGCCAGCTCCGTGGCCCAGGTCCGGCCCAGACTGCGCACGGCTGCCTTGGACGCGGCGTAGACGCCCATTCTGGCGACGCCTTGATGGATGGTGGAGGACGCCAGCAGGATCACCGACGCGGGGTTAGCGAGCAAGGGCAGCGACTTCTGCACGGTCAGCAGGCTGCCCTTGGTGTTCACACCGAAGACGAAGTCGAACTGCTCTTCGGTGACGTCCTGGAGGAGGGATCCGTCGCCCAAGCCGGCATTGGCCACGACGGCGTCCAGTTGCCGTCCGTCGCCACGGATGACCTCCATGACCCGGTCGATGTCGGCGGCCCGCGAGACGTCGCACGGCACGGCGACCGCGTCGGGGCCGACGTCCTCGGCCGCGGCTTCGAGTTCGTCCTTGCGCCGGCCGGTCAGGTAGACGCGGGCGCCGTCATCGGCAAAGCGCTTGGCGATCGCCCGTCCGATACCGCTGGAGGCACCGGTGACCAGGGCTGTCTTTCCGTCCATGGGGCGCATGGCACCCATCCTTTCGAGATGACTATGTCGTTTGCGCTGCTCGTAGCCGCTACTTTTCTTGACCGTCTCGTCCAGAATAGTTGATTCTGGACGAGACGGTCAAGAATGGTTATCCTCAGCCATGGCGCGATCCCGAAGCTTCGATGAAGGCGAGGTCCTGCGCGTCGCCAGGGACCAGTTCTGGTCGACCGGTTACGCGGCGGCGAGGGTGGACGACATCGCCGCGGCTACCGGTCTGGGCAAGGGCAGCCTCTACGGCGCCTTCGGCGACAAGCACCAACTGTTCCTTCGTACCTTCGACGACCACTGCGCCGGGCTGATCGAGGCCGTACGTCGGGCGCTCGACGGCCCGGATGCCGGCGCCCTTGAACGGCTGCGCGGACATGTACTGGCGGTGGCAAACGCCACCGCCTCGGACGTCTGTCTGCGTGGCTGTCTGCTCGCCAAAGGTACCGCCGAGCTGGCAGGGCAGGATCCGGCCGTCGCGGCGACGGCCCGCCGCACGTTCGCAGCCATCGAGGAACTGATCTCTTCCTGCATCGCGGGAGCGCAGCGGGCCGGCGACATCCAGCAGGACGCGGACCCCACTCGACTTGCCGGAGTCCTACTCGCTGTGCTGCGCGGGATCGAAGCGCTAGGCAAAGGCGGAAGCAGCCCCGATTCGCTGGTCGCGATCGCCGAAACGGCCTTGGCGCTCCTGCCCCTGCCGTAAGGACGGCCACGGTCCGGAGTGGAAAGCTGGCTGCGGGATGCGTCGCCGAGTCAGTCGGCGAGCTGGCCGTCGAACGCGTCGGTCGGGTGCTGCTGATATAGACGCCCGGCTCGGCAGCTTCACGGGTCACGTAACAGTGGGGGCGATCTCCGTCGGCTCGGCCAACACCGGAGCTCTGCCGGACGTGTTCTGTGTGCTCGGTCGCTCGCCGGCCGACATTCTTCCCGGGAGTCCGTGCCTTGGTGACCCCTGGCCACAGCCCCGGGCACACGTCGTACGTGGTCTCGCGGCCACGCCAGCTCGCCGACTAAAGCGACCGGGCGGGGCGGGCTTGCCGGTACCAGTCAAGGATCTGCTCACCGGTCCAGAACTCGATGTCCTCGTGGGCACGGATGTGCTGCAGGGCCTCTTCGAAGTACCTCAGGCGGTGCGGCGCGCCCATGATGTAGGGGTGAACGACCAAGGCCATCACCCGGGCAGACTCGGCAGAGTCCTTGTAGAGCTGGTCGAACTGGTCGACTGCTCGCTGGAAGTATTCACGGGCCGGATGATGCTGGATCAGCATCATCGCGACGTCGTTGCACTCCTGGGTGTAGGGAATGTTCACGATGGGCGAGGTCCGAGTGGCCAGTTCCACCGGCTGGTCGTCAAGGACCCAGTCGCACACGTACTCGTATCCCTCTTCGGCGAGGATGTCCGGCGTCTCCCACGTCTCGGTCAGTCCGGGTCCTAGCCAGCCCCGGGGCCGGACACCGAGCGCGGACTCGATCGCCTCGGTGGTGGCCTTGATGTCGGCCCGCTCGTCCTCGACCTTCTGCATGTTCTTCTGGGTGAAGCCGTGGCCGATGAACTCCCAGCCGCGGTCTCGCGCCGCCTGCGCGATCTGCGGATAGTGCTCGATGGCTTGGCCGTTGATCGCCAGCGAGGCTCGCACCCCTTGGCGGTCCAGCGACCGGAGCATCCGCCAGAAGCCGACGCGGTTGCCGTACTCATGCCAGGCCCAGTTGGGAACGTCCGGGGCGGGGATGCCACCCGCTGGTGGGGTGAGGACGGTTCGGGGCATGGGATCGGTGTCGGACCAGGTCTCCACGTTGACGATGACCCACACCACCAGTCGCTTGCCACCGGGCAGGGTGAGTCCGGCGCGGCCCTCGATGGGGTCGTACTCAAGCCGTTCGCTAGGACGCATGGGCATCTCCTTAGCTGATGGTCACGGTCAGGGCAGGCAGGCCGGTGATCTCGACGCGAATCTCGTCACCGGGGCGCACGGGCCCGACCCCGGCCGGAGTTCCGGTGTAGATCAGATCACCGGGCATCAGTCGGTAGGAGTGCGACAGGTGGCTGATGATCTCCG
>JAWWOY010000245.1:0-16570 GCA_033851195.1 Kribbellaceae bacterium
TGTTGAACGCGTGGTACACGTCCAGATACCCGGCACGCGAGTCCTCATTGCCGGGCAGCCAGTGCGTCGGTACGCCGCCGATGACGTAGCAGCCCTGGCCCTTGAACCAGTTGATGACATCGAGGCAAGCCGAAGCAGGGAAGGCCTTGTTGGCCTCGTTGAAGCCGAAGCCCCAGATGCAGACGACCGGCTTGCCGTTCTGCTTGGCGTACGCCGGTGACGACGTCGTCGCCTTCATCTTGTTGGTCCAGTCGGCTTTCATCTCCGACTGCATGTTCGTCCAGCCGGTGGCGTCGTACATGATGTAGAACTTGCGGCCGTACTGCTCGGCCGCGGAGCGCACCTTGACCGCCATCGCGTCGCGAGTGGGGCCTTCGCTGCCGGTCGGGTTGAAGCGCTGCAGGGCCGCGGTGTCGCAGCCGTTCTGCTGCATCCACAGGAAGTGCGTGTTCACCGTCTGCTGGTTGTACGACGAGAACAGCTTGGCCGGCTGACCATTGCCGAGGTTCGAGTACGCCGTCTGGTAGGTCGACGTGTATTCGCGGACGTCGGGCCAACTGGCGATAGTGGTGTTGCTGGGTGACGGTGGCTGGCCCATGTTCTGGCTCCAGTGCCACCAGCCGTTGATCGGGGCACCGTCGCCGGGACAGGCGAACCAGCCCTGGTAGCCGACGGTGATCTTGCCGACCACATCCCCAGGCGGACTGGCGGCCGAGGCGGATGAGTTGGCAAAGGCCGCCAGCGGGCCCGCGATGGTGCTGCCGGCAGCGGCGGTCGCTGCGGAGGCAGCGAGGAAGGTACGACGGGTGAGTGCCATGTGCAGACTCCTGGTGGGGGCGGACAGGACTGCGGAGAGTGGCGCCGAGCGTACAAAGAGTGGCTGCTTTACGCAAGACTCGATGCAAGATCTGAACAATGTTCTGCAAAGAACTGACGTCTGCCCTCAGGCGAGCCTATCGGCTCCAGGGGGCGCCGGAGATCGCCGCGGCGCCCGCAATCTCAGCGTGATCTGAAGAAACTTCGTCGCAACATCTTGACGGCGCCTGCGCCCGTACTTAGTTTGTTGGATCAACAGACAAAGTCTGTGACTGGCATCACAGCTGGTGGGTGGTGCCGTTCTCCTGTCGGGGAGAGGGGATGGGTCCGATGACGCTGACCGGGGACAGACGCCGGGGCAGCGGCGTGGTCGCTGCCGACCATGTCTCGCTCCGCCGGAACAACCTCTCCGTGGTGCTCCGCCACCTGCGCGACGCCGGTCCGCGCTCCCGGGCCCGGGTCGCCGCCGACACCGGCCTGAACAAGGCGACCGTGAGCAGCCTCGTCGCCGAACTGGTCGAACGCGGCCTGGTCCGCGAGGGTGCGGCCGAAGCCGAGCGCGGCGCCATGGGCCGTCCCGGCCAACTGGTCGAACTCGACGGCCGCGGCGTCTGCGGCGTGGGCGCCGAAGTCAACGTCGACTATCTCGCCGTGACTGCGCTGGACCTCAGCGGCGAAGTTGTCAGCGAGCGCCGCGACCCGGTGGACGTAGCCCACCTCGATCCCGGTACGACGCTAGACCGGCTGGCGCGGCTGATCCAGGAGGCGGTGGCCGCGGTGACGGCCCGCGGCGGCCAGACGGTCGGAGTCACCCTGGCCGTGCCCGGGTTGGTGAAGAGCGCGGCCGGCGCGCTGGCGCTGGCCCCGAACCTCGGCTGGCAGGAAGTCCCGGTGGTCGACCCGATGCGGGAGAAGCTCGGCGGACCGTCGTACCCGGTGTGGGTGGACAACGAGGCCAACCTCGCGGCGCTGGCGGCGTACTCGGAAATGGCCGCCGAGGCGAAGGTACAGGACCTGGTGTTGCTCACCGGTTCCGTCGGGGTGGGCGGCGGCATGGTTGCCGGCGGGCATCTGCTCCGGGGCGGGCACGGGTTCAGTGGTGAGGTCGGGCACATGCCGGTCGCACCATCCTGCGGCACCTGCGGCTGTGGCCGAACCGGTTGCTGGGAGACCGTCGTAGGCCTGAAAGCCCTGCTGGCCAAGGCGACTGACGCAGACGACCCGGTGCGGAATCCGTCGCTCGACGTGGAGCGACGACTGGCGGAGATCACCCGCCGGGCCGAGGCGGGCGATGCCCGGACGCTGGCGGCGCTGGCTGATGTCGGTACCTGGCTGGGAATTGGGGGAGCGATCCTGGTGAACATCCTGAACCCTGACGTCCTCGTGCTCGGGGGTTATTTCGCAACGCTCGGCCCGTGGCTCACCGAGCCGCTGGAGCAGGCCATCCGCGAGCGCGTGATCGCCCCGGACGGCGGCGGTTGTCGGGTGATCCGGTCCGACCTGGGCTTCACCGCGGCGGTTCGCGGCGGGGCACGGATCTCGCTGGACCAGGTCTTCATCGACCCCACCCTGGTGGGTCGCGACCCGGCGGGGGCAACAGCATGAGCAACGACAACGAACTCCTCCGGATGACCGGGATCGTCAAAGAGTTCCCCGGCGTGCGTGCGCTGGACGGTGTCGATCTCGATGTACGCCGCGGCGAGGTGCACTGCTTGCTCGGTCAGAACGGCGCGGGCAAGTCCACCCTGATCCGGGTGCTGACGGGGGCACATCAGCCTGACGCCGGCACGATCCAGGTCGACGGCGACGAGGTCTCGCTCAACTCGCCCGCCGACGCGATGCGGCTGGGCATCGCCGCGATCTATCAGGAGCTCGACCTGGTACCGGAACTGACCGTCGCCGAGAACGTGTTCCTCGGCCACGAGCCGGCCCGGTTCGGCCTGACCCGGCGTCAGTTGGCGATCAGCAGGGCCCGCTCGTTGCTCCAAGGCCTCGGGCACGGCGAGATCCCGCCGGGGCGCACCGCCGGTTTGCTTTCAGCCGCTGGCCAGCAGGTGGTCAGCATGGCGCGGGCGCTGTCCCGTGACGCCCGGCTGATTGTGATGGACGAGCCCTCCGCGGTGCTCGACGGCGAAGAGGTGACGAACCTCTTCCGGGTGATCCGCGACCTGACCGCCCGCGGTGTGGCCGTCGTCTACATCTCGCACCGGCTGGAGGAGATCCGCGAGATCGGCGACCGGGTGACCGTGCTGAAGGACGGCGCCACCGTCGCGACCGGGCTCGACGCGCGGGAGACGCCGACGACCGAGCTGATCCGGTTGATGACCGGCCGATCGATCGAGTACGTGTTCCCGCCGCGCGCGGAGGTGGCTGCGGATGCCCCCGTCGTCCTGGCGGTCGAAGGGCTGTCCAGGCCGCGCGAGTTCGAGGGCATCGGCTTCAGCGTTCGCGCGGGGGAGATCCTGGGCCTCGCCGGACTCGTCGGCTCGGGTCGTTCCGAGGTACTCGAGACCGTGTACGGCGCACGCCGGGCGGCGGCTGGCAGCGTCCGCGTGGACGGGGTGCAGCTCAAGCCGGGCCGGGTACAGGCCGCCGTACGGGCTGGGGTCGGGCTTGCTCCGGAGGAGCGCAAGAGTCAGGCGCTGCTGCTCGACGAGGCGGTCTACCGCAACATCACCATGTCGAGCATGAACCGATTCGCCCGCGGCGGATTCCTCAGCGGGCGGGCCGAACGCGAGGCTGCGGCCGAGTTGGCGGAGGCGCTCGACGTCCGTCCGGTCGGGGTGGATCGGCCAGTGCGGAACCTGTCCGGCGGCAACCAGCAGAAGGTCGTACTGGCGCGCTGGCTGATGCGCGACTGCCGGGTGCTGCTGCTCGACGAACCCACCCGGGGCGTCGACGTGGGCGCCCGGTCGGAGATCTACGCGCTCGTCCGCCGGCTGGCCGCCAGCGGGGTCGCGATCGTGCTGGTCTCGAGCGAGGTGGAGGAGGTGCTCGGTCTGGCCGACCGGGTCGTGGTGATGCGGGAGGGGCGGGCCGTCCATACGGGTCCCGCGCAGGACATCGACGAACACCAGGTGCTCGATCTGGTGATGGAAGGAAGTGTCGTGTGATGGTTGAGAAAGTCGCACGCCATCTGAACGCCGGCGAGGACGTTGTGGCTCGGTCCGGTCGGGCGCCGGCGCAACGCAGCGGGAGGAATCTGCTCCGCGGTGGGGCCGGACGCAACATCGGGCTGGTGGTCGCGCTGGTGCTGCTGTGCATCGTCGGCGTCGTCACCGCGGGGGACCGGTTCGCCAGCGGCGCGAACGTGCTGACGATCCTGCGGCTGGCCGCGGTGATCGGCGTGGTCAGCATCGGCATGACGTTCGTCATCACCGGCGGCGGCATCGACCTGTCCGTCGGCGCGATGGTGGCGCTCGCCTCGGTCTGGGCGACCACCCTGGCCACTCAGCAGATGGCGGCCGACTACCACTGGATCTTCATGGTGACGACCGCTTTGCTGGTCGGAGCCGCTTGCGGGCTGGTGAACGGAGTGCTGGTCGCCTACGGGCGGATAGTGCCGTTCATCGCGACGCTGGCGATGCTGGCCGGCGCTCGCGGGCTGGCTGAGATCCTGTCCGACCGGAAGACGCAGATCATCACCGTCAACTCGTTCATGGACTTCTTCGGCGGCTCGGTGATCGGCGTACCGGTGCTGGTCTGGATGTTCGTGCTGGTCGCCGCGGCCGGCTGGGTGCTGCTGAACCGGACCACCTTCGGTCGTCGCACGTTCGCGGTCGGCGGCAATGCCGAGGCCGCTCGGCTGGCCGGCATCAAGGTGCAGCGGCACACAGTCGCGCTGTACGTGCTCGGTGGTCTGTGTTGTGGCATCGCCGCGGTCATGTTGATGGCCCGGACGACGACCGGCAGCGCGACCCACGGGCAGCTCTACGAGTTGGACGCGATCGCTGCAGTGGTGATCGGCGGCACGCTGCTGTCCGGGGGGCGCGGCACGATCGTCGGCACCGTGTTCGGCGTCCTGATCTTCACCACGCTCAACAACGTCTTCACGCTGAACAACCTGTCCATCTCCGCCCAGTCGGTGGCGAAGGGCCTGATCATCGTGATCGCCGTCCTCCTCCAGCAACGCCTCGCCGCGCGCGCTACCGCGCCCTAGTTCTCAGCAGTTCCAGCAAGCCTGTCAGTACTACTCGGAGGGGAAATCATGTCCGCACCTTCTGCCCGGTCACTGTTCACCGCGGGCCTCGTCGGCCTGAGTTCGATGGCGCTGATCGCCTGCACCAGCAACACTCCCGAAGCCGACAAGACCGCGCCCGTCGCGACCCAGGCGGCGGGCGGCGGCAACGACGCTGCCGGCACCAAGGTGAAGATCGGCTTCTCCGCACCCGCGGCCGACCACGGCTGGATGGGTGCGATCACCAAGGCCACCAAGGCCGAGGCGGCCAAGTACAAGGATGTCGAGCTGATCGTTGCCGAGGGCACCAACGACGTCAACCTGCAGATCAGCCAGGTGGAGACGTTCATCAACGACAAGGTGGACGCGATCGTGCTGCTGCCGTTCGACGGTGCCGCCCTGACCGCGGTGGCCACCAAGGCGATGCAGGCCGGTATCACCGTCATCAACGTGGACCGGGAGTTCGACAGCTCCTTCGCGGCCCGGACCACGGTGCTCGGCGACAACCGCGGGATGGGTGTCTCGGCGGGCACATACATCTGCAACGAACTGAAGGGCAAGAAGGACGCTGTCGTCGCCGAGATCGCCGGCATCGACTCGCTGCCGTTGACGCAGGACCGGAGCAAGGGCTTCAAGGAGGCGCTGGCCGACTGCGGGCTGAAGGTGTCGAACCGGGTCGCGGCCGAGTTCACCGTCGAGTCCGGCGAGAAGGCCGCGACCAACCTGCTGCAGGCGGCGCCCAAGATCGACGCGATCTGGAACCACGACGACGACCAGGGGGTCGGCGTGATGGCCGCGATCAAGAACTCCGGCCGCAAGGAGTTCTTCGTGGTCGGCGGCGCCGGTTCGGCGAACGTGATGCGCGACATCAAGGCCGGCAACACGCTGCTGCGCGCCACGGTGATCTACCCCTCCACCCAGGGCGCCGACGGCGTCCGGCTGGCCCGCCTGCTGGTGCAGAAGAAGGCCCTCGGTGACCTGGTCGAGGTCGAGGTGCCGCGCACTGTGCAGCTGTACGCGCCGGTCGTCACCAAGAACAACGTAGACCAATACCTGCCAACCGCTTTCGAGTCCTGAGGAGCTCTTTGTATGACGAACCTTGGTATCGGCCTGGTGGGCTACGCCTTCATGGGCGCGGCTCACTCCCAAGCCTGGCGGAGCGCGCCACGGTTCTTCGACCTGCCGTTGCATCCGGAGATGACCGTGCTGTGCGGCCGGAACGCTGCAGCGGTTGACGCCGCTGCGCGCAAGCTGGGCTGGCGTGAGGTCGAGACCGACTGGCGGAAGCTGCTCAGCCGCGACGACGTACAGCTGATCGACATCTGTACGCCGGGTGACAGTCACGCCGAGATCGCGATCGCCGCCCTCGAAGCGGGCAAGCACGTGCTCTGCGAGAAGCCGCTCGCGAACACCGTCGCCGAGGCCACGGCCATGGCGGCTGCGGCCGCGAAGGCTGCTGCGAACGGTGTCCGGTCGATGGTCGGCTTCACCTACCGCCGGGTGCCGGCCATCGCGCTGGCCCGCCAGTTGGTTGCCGACGGCAAGATCGGCACCGTACGGCACGTCCGGGCGCAGTACCTGCAGGATTGGATCACCGATCCGGAGGCGCCGCTGTCGTGGCGCCTCGACAAGGAGAAGGCCGGCTCGGGCGCACTCGGCGATATCGGCGCGCACATCGTCGACCTGACCCAGTACATCACCGGTGACCGGATCAGCGAGGTCAGCGGTCAACTGGAGACGTTCGTCAAGGAGCGCCCGGTTGCCGCCGAACACAGCGGCCTGGCCGGTACGGCGGGTGCCGAGCGCGGGCCTGTCACCGTCGACGACGCGGCGATCTTCCTGGCCCGCTTCGGCTCGGGTGCCCTCGGTGTGTTCGAGGCGACGCGGTTCGCGACCGGCCGGAAGAACTCGATCCGGATCGAGATCAACGGCAGCGCGGGCAGCCTCGCCTTCGACTTCGAGGACATGAACCTGCTGCACTACTACGACGCGGGCGAGGACCCCCGGACGGCAGGTTTCCGGCGGATCGTCGCGACCGAACCAGTCCACCCGTACGTCGCCGCGTGGTGGCCGCCCGGGCATCTGCTCGGCTACGAGCACGCCTTCACCCATCAAGTGGTCGACCTGGTCACCGCGGTCGCGGAAGGCCACGACCCGCTGCCCTCGTTCGCCGACGGCCTGCAGATACAGCGTGTGCTGGCCGCGGTGGAGGACAGCTCGAACACCCGACAATGGCAGGAGATTCCTGAATGACTTCATACACCCCGACGAAGGACGACAAGTTCTCCTTCGGCCTGTGGACCGTCGGCTGGGAGGGCGTCGACGTCTTCGGTACGGCGGTCCGTGCGCCGCTGGACCCGGTCCTCGCGGTCGAGAAGCTGGCCGAACTCGGTGCGGCCGCGGTGTCCTTCCACGACGACGACCTGGTGCCGGACGACAGCCGCCGTCAGCAGGTGCTCGAGCGGTTCGGCAAGGCCCTCGCCGACACAGGGATGGTGGTCGAGATGGCCACCACGAACCTGTTCAGCCACCCGGTCTTCAAGGACGGCGGCCTGACCGCGAACGATCGCGACGTACGGCGGTATGCGCTGGCGAAGGTGCTGCGCAACATCGACCTCGCCGCCGAACTCGGTGCATCGACCTACGTGCTGTGGGGTGGTCGCGAAGGCGCGGAGTCCGGTGGTTCCAAGGACGTCGGTGCGGCCCTGGATCGCTACAAGGAGTCGATGGACCTGCTCTGCGCCTACGTGCGGGAGCAGGGTTACGACCTGCGGTTCGCGATCGAGCCGAAGCCGAACGAGCCGCGCGGCGACATCCTGCTGCCGACCATCGGGCACGCCATCTCGTTCATCTCCGGGCTGGCCGATCCTGACCTGGTTGGGATCAACCCCGAGGTCGGCCACGAGCAGATGGCCGGGCTCAACTATGCGCACGGCATCGCCCAGGCCCTGTGGCACGGCAAGCTCTTCCACATCGACCTGAACGGTCAGCACGGCCCCCGGTTCGACCAGGACCTGCGCTTCGGCGCCGGCAACCTGCGTGAGGCGTTCTGGACGGTCGACGTGCTGCAGGGCATCGGCGGGCGTCCGGGTTACGACGGCTACGTCCACTTCGACTACAAGCCGCCGCGAACCGAGGACCTCGACGGCGTGTGGGAGACGGCGCGGGGCTGCATGCGGAACTACCTGATCCTGCGCGACAAGGTCCAGGCCTTCCGCGCGGACCCGGAGGTCATCGAAGCACTGGCCGCAGCCCGCGTCCCAGAGCTTTCCCAGCCCACGCTCGGCGCCGGGGAAACCCTCGCCGACCTCCGCAAGGCGTCGTACGACGTGGCGGCCCTGGCCGCCCGCGGCCTCGCCTTCGAACACCTCGACCAACTGGCGATGGACCACCTGCTCGGCGTCCGCTGAGCCGAAATTCCGATGGAGCTAGTGGTGTGTCTGGCAAACACACCACTAGACCACGGGAGTTGTATCGCAAGACCAGGGCCGACGACCGGGGACCCGCCCCGGAACTGATGGAGCGCACGCCTTATCCGCCCCCAGGAGGAGCTCCCGATGATCCACCCGTTCAGGCGCCTGCGCGGCACGGTGATCCGTGTCGTGGTTCTCGCCCTTGTCGCCGCGCTGGCGATACCGATCACTGCGACCGTTGCCAGTGCCCATCCGGGGCACGGCGATGAGACGTTCAATGCGCTCGTGTTCAGCAGGACCGCCGGGTTCCGGCACGACTCGATCCCGGCCGGCATCGCCGCGATCAAGGAGCTCGGCACCCAGAACGGGTTCCAGGTCACCGCGACCGAGGACCCGACCATGTTCAACGACACCGAACTGGCCAAGTACGAGGTGGTCATCTGGCTGTCGACCACCGGTGATGTGCTGAACGCCGACCAGCAGGCCGCCTTCGAGCGGTACATCAACAACGGCGGCGGGTACGCCGGGGTGCATGCCGCCTCGGACACCGAGTACGACTGGCCCTGGTACGGGAAGCTCGTCGGCAGCTACTTCGACAGCCACCCGGCCGGTACGCCGACCGCGACTGTGAAGGTCGAGGACCACGCGCACCCGTCCACCGCGGACGCGCCGACGAGTTGGAGCCGCACGGACGAGTGGTACAACTACCGGACCAACCCGCGCGGCACGGTGCATGTGCTGGCGTCGATGGACGAGACGTCGTACACGGGTGGGAACATGGGCGCGGAGCACCCGATCGCGTGGTGCCAGGATTACGACGGCGGCCGGGCCTGGTACACGGGCATGGGCCACACGATCGAGTCGTTCTCGGACCCGGTTTTCCGCAAGCATCTGCTCGGCGGGATCAGGACCGCGGCGGGCGTGGAGCCGGCCAATTGCAGCGCCTCGCTGAGTGACAGCTACCAGAAGGTTGCCCTGGACGACAACACCAGCAACCCGATGGAATTGTCGATCGCCGCCGACGGCCGGGTGTTCTACATCGACCGCAACGGCGCGGTGAAGATCGTCAAGACCGACGGGACCGTTGTCACCGCCGGCACGCTGAACGTCTACACCGGTCAGGAGTTCGGCCTGCTCGGACTCGCGATCGACCCGGGCTTCGCGCAGAACGGTTTCATCTATCTCTACTACTCACCGGCCGGCAACGAACCGTACGACAAGGTCTCGCGGTTCACGGTGACCGGTGACACGCTCGATCTGGCCAGTGAGAAGCAGGTACTCCGGATCGACACCCAGCGGGACCAGTGCTGCCATGCCGGTGGTGCGCTCGAGTTCGACGGCCAGGGCAACCTGTACGTCGCCACCGGTGACAACAGCAACCCGTTCGACTCGGACGGGTATTCGCCGCTGGACGAGCGGGCCGGGCGGGCTGCCTGGGACTCCCAGCGCAGCGCGGCCAACAGTAACAACCTGAACGGCAAGATCCTGCGGATCCGCCCGGAGCCGGACGGCAGCTACACCGTTCCGGCCGGCAATCTCTTCGCAGCAGGCACGGCGAAGACGCGGCCCGAGATCTTCGCGATGGGCTTCCGCAACCCGTTCCGGATCGGCATCGATCCGACCACGGACCACTTGTTCGTCGCCGACTACGGACCGGATGCGGGTCAGGCCAGCCCGACCCGTGGCCCGGACGGCCGGGTCGAGTGGGACATCGTGGACAAGCCGGGCTTCTACGGCTGGCCCTACTGCGTCGGCAACAACACGCCGTACAACGACTACGACTTCGCGACCGGTACGTCGGGCGCGACGTTCAACTGCAACGCGCCGGTGAACGACTCGCCGAACAACACCGGGATCAACCAGTTGCCGGCGGCAATTCCGTCGAGCATGTGGATGGGTAAGTCCACCTCGGGCGTGCCGGAGATCGGCGGGAGCGGTGCGCCGATGACGAGCGGGGCGTACAAGTACGACCCGGCCTCCACCTCGGTCCGGAAGTGGCCGCAGTACTTCGACGGCAAGGCGGTCTTCGCCGACTGGAACAACAGCCGGCTGTTCTCGGTCCAGCTGAGCGACGACCGGAGCAAGGTCGCGGACGTGTCGCGGATGCTGGAGAAGCTGAACTTCACCCGCCCGCACGCGTTGCAGTTCGGCCCGGACGGCGCGCTCTACGTGATCGAGTGGGGGAGTGGGTTCGGTGGCAACAACGCCGACTCCGGGATCTACCGGATCGACTATGTACAAGGGAATCGCGCGCCGAGCGCGCAGGTCACGACCGACAAGATGTCCGGGCCGCTGCCGCTGACCGTTGCCTTCGACAGCACCGGCTCACGCGATCCCGACGGCCAGCCGATCACGCTGGCCTGGGACTTCGACGGCAACGGTACGACGGACAGCACCGAAGCCAAGCCGAGTTACACCTACACCACAGCAGGTGTCTTCACGGCACGCCTGACCGTGACCGACACCGACGGCCGTACGGCGGTGTCGAACGTCACCATCACCGCAGGCAACACCGCACCGACCATCACGGTGGAAGGGCCGGTCGACGGCGGGTTCTTCGACTTCGGTGACACCATCAAGTACAAGGTGACCGTCACCGATCCCGAAGACGGCACGGTCGACTGCAACGACGTGATCACCCAGCCGGGGCTCGGTCACGACGAACACGCGCACGGCTATGAGCAGTACCACGGCTGCACCGGGACGTTCCCGCTGCCAGGTGACGAGGGACATGTCGGCGCCAACATCTTCGGCGTCGTCACGGTCACGTACACCGACAAGGGCGCACCCGGCACCGGCAAGATCACCACCCAGAAGGTGGTCCAGCTCCAGCCCAAGACCCGCGAAGCCGAGTACTTCAACGAGACCGGAGGCCCGGGCGCCACTCCCGGCGTACAGATTGAGACCACCGGCGATACGGCCGGTGGTGGGAAGAACATCGGCTTCATCGAGGACGGCGACTGGTGGGGCTGGAAGCCGACCAACCTGACCAACATCGACCAGATCCAGTTGCGCGCAGCCTCGCCGACGGCAGGCGCCACCGTGCAGGTGCGGACGGGCAGTCCGACCACTGGTCCGGTGGTGGCGACGATCCAGGTCGGCCCGACCGGAGGCTGGCAGACATACGGCGACTTCACCGCGGCGGTGAGTGGTGCGACGACGGAGAGTGGACCGCTCTACTTCGTCAAGACCACCGGTCAGCTGAACGTCAACTGGGTCAAGTTCATCGGCAAGGGCATTACCGAGAACCAGCGCCCGGTCGTCACCGCGACGGCCACTTCCACCCAGGGCAAGGCGCCGCTGAAGGTGGACTTCACGGCCACCTCGACGGATCCGGACGGTGACTTGCCGCTGACCTACGCCTGGAGTTTCGGTGACGGAGCCACCGCCACCGGGGCCACCGTCAGCCACACCTACACGACTGCCGGGATCCACAACGCCAAGGTGACTGCCACCGATGCACGGGGTGCGGTGGGTACCTCGACGCTGCCGATCAAGGTGGACGCCACCGCTCCGCCGACCTGCCTCACTGGCCGGTCCGACGGCTTCGACGGTACGTCGCTGAATACCGGCCGCTGGAATTCTGTTGTCCGCGGCAACCAGGAACTTGCTGTCAGCAACGGCAATCTGGTGCTGCCATTGACCGCGACGGACATCTACGGGACCAGCAACACCGGTACGCCGAACATCGTGTTGCAGCCGCTGCCGAACGGCTCCTGGCAGGCGACGGCGAAGCTGACGATGGCGGCCCGGCTGGCTTATCAGCAAGCCGGACTGATCGTGTACGGCGACGACGACAACTACGCCAAGATGGTGCTGCAGGGCAGGTCCACGGGAGCACCTTCCGCGGCCGACCGGATCTTCCAGTTCATCCGGGAGGAGGCCGGCGTACCGCATGAAGTTGCCGCGAGCAACACGGCCAATCTGGGTGCGGCTTATCCCGACACCGCCTGGGTGCGCTTCACCAGCGACGGCCAGAACCTGACGGCGTCGTACAGCGCCGACGGGGCGACCTTCACCGAGATGCCGGAGACGAAACAGCTCGCCGGGATCACCAACCCGAAGATCGGCCTGTTCGGCCTGGTGAACCGGACCGAGGCGCTACCGGTGACGGCGACGGTGGACTACTTCGTCATCACCCCGGATGACACCGCCGAGACACCGTCGGTCGACGACCAGTTCGACGGAACCGCGCTCGACACCTGCAGGTGGTCCGCGGTCGTGCGGCCCGACCCGACGGCGTACCGGGTGGCGGGCGGAGCCGTCGAGATCGACACCAGCAAGGGCGACATCTACCAGGGCACTGCCACCAACCCGAAGAACCTGCTGCTCCAGCCGGCCTCTGACGGTGACTGGACCATCGAGACCAAGGTGGATGCGTCGACGTTCAACGAGGCTTTCCAGCAGGCCGGACTGATGGTGTACGCCGATGATGCCAACTACGTGAAGCTGGATCTGGCGGCCACGAATACGACCGGAGCTCCGGTCACGCGGGAGATCGAGCTTCGCAGCGAGGTGGCGAACGCGATCGTCCAACCAGCGCCGAACGCGTCACCTGCGCCCACCCAGGGCGTCTGGTATCTCCGGCTGGCGAGGAGCGGGTCGACCTTCACCGGGTCGTACAGCGCGGACGGCCAGACGTGGACGGCTTTGCCGGCGGTGACGAACCCGGCACTGGGGACGGCGAGCTTCGGGGTCTACGCGTTCGGTGTCGACCAGGCGGCTTCGAAGACCGCCAAGTTCGACTACTTCCGGATCGTCCGGGACACCGTCGCGCCGACGCTCGACCTGGCACTGAACCCAGGTGAGCCCTCCGGTTCGGCGGGTTGGTGGACCGCCCCGGTCGTCGTCACGGCCACGGCCACCGACGACCAACCCGGCCAGGTCTACCTGGAGCAGAAGGTGGACGACGGGGAATGGGCCGAGTACACCGTGCCGGTGACGCTGTCTGCCAACGGCACGCACACGCTGCAGGTCCGTGCGAGTGATACCGCAGGCAACGTCTCCGACGTCCGATCCACCACCGTGAAGGTGGACCGGACAGCTCCGGCGACGACGGTGACAGGCCTCGCCAGCGGCGGCACACTCGGTGTCGCCACGATCCTCGGAGTCGCGGCCACGGCCACCGACGCCACCTCCGGAGTCGACGGGGTGACGCTGACGATCGACGGCAAGGCGCTCGCTCCGGACGGCAACCTGGACGGCACACTCCTCGGCCTGGGCGCGCACGAGTTGGCCGCCACGGCGAGGGACAAAGCTGGCAACGCCTCAGTGACGAAGGTGCCCTTCACCGTCGTCGCGTCGTACGCCGAGGCCGGCAAGCTGGTCGAGCGGTACCGCGTCGCGAAGGTGGTGCCGCTCGGCACTGCCGCGGCGATGCAGGCCCAGCTCGCGCTGGCAGAACAACAGCAGCAGAAGGGTCACACTCTCGTGGCGGCCGTAGCGCTGGACCAGTTCGTGGCCCAGGCGCGGACGGTGCGCGACGTACCGGCCCGGACGTTGCTGATCGCAGTCGGTCAGGACCTGAAGAGCAGGCTCTGAGCTGATGTCCTGCATCGGAGGTTGGCGCGCTGGCTCTGATGCAGGACATAGACGTCGCCGTGCGAACTCGCACCCTGTCCGACGCGGAGAGGCGGGCAGGAGCTTCCGGTCCCCGGGTGGTTCGGCCCCACCCGGAACCGGGAGAGCGGGTTCGCGCGGCCGGCGGGGGACCGGCCCGCCCGGTCCTCGCCCCGGTGCCGGAGCCAGCGCTCGGCTCCGGCACCGGGGCACCAATCGTTCCAGGTCGCAGAACCGTTTGGCAGCATCCGTTCGAAGCAGCATCCGTTCGAAACAGCATCCGTTCTGAAGCAGAAGGAGTAGACCGTCATGGCTCGACCGATCACCCTGTTCACCGGCCAGTGGGCCGACCTGCCGTTCGAGGAGGTGGCCCGGCTGGCGTCCGAATGGGGGTACGACGGGCTGGAGATCGCCTGCTGGGGTGATCACCTCGACGTCCGCAAGGCGGCGGAGGACGACGCCTATGTACGCAACCGGCTGGACGTGCTGGAGAAGTACAACCTGAAGGTCTGGACGATCTCCAACCACCTGCTCGGCCAGGCGGTCTGCGACGACCCGATCGACCAGCGTCACCAGGCGATCCTGCCCGCTCACATCTGGGGCGACGGCTCACCCGACGGCGTCCGGCAACGGGCCGCCGAGGAGATGGCGACCACCGCGCTGGCCGCCCGCCGGCTCGGCGTCGACGTGGTCGTCGGCTTCACCGGTTCCTCGATCTGGAAGACCGTGGCGATGTTCCCGCCGGTACCCGCTTCGATGATCGAGGCCGGGTACCGCGACTTCGCGGACCGGTGGAACCCGATCCTGGATGTGTTCGACGAGGCCGGGGTGCGGTTCGCGCATGAGGTGCACCCGTCGGAGATCGCCTATGACTACTGGTCCACCGTGGCGACACTGGAGGCGATCGGTCACCGCGAGGCGTTCGGCCTGAACTGGGACCCGAGCCACTTCGTCTGGCAGGACCTGGACCCGGTCGGCTTCCTCTGGGACTTCAAGGACCGGATCTACCACGTCGACTGCAAGGACGCGAAGCGCCAGGTCGGCAACGGCCGCAACGGCCGGATGGGCTCCCACCTGGCCTGGGGTGACCCGCGGCGCGGCTGGGACTTCGTCTCGACCGGCCACGGTGACGTCCCCTGGGAGGCCTGCTTCCGGATGCTCAACACGATCGGCTACGACGGTCCGATCTCGGTCGAGTGGGAGGACGCCGGGATGGACCGCCTGGTAGGCGCCGCCGAAGCCCTCACCTTCGTGCGAACACTCGCCTTCGACCCGCCCACAGCCTCCTTCGACGCCGCCTTCTCGTCCTGACTCCTGGCCCTCTTGCCGGTAGGATCCGCCGCCCCCGCCCGGGCTGCGGTGCGTCATGGTCGGGTCGGGTCGACCGGTCAGTCGGGCTGCAGCGGAAGCTCGACGAGGATCGCGGTCCCTTCCCCAGCGCGGCTGTTGACCTTGATCGCACCGCCCAGGGCCTGTACCCGGTCGCGGAGGCCGATCAGGCCCGAGCCTCCGGCGGGATCGGCGCCGCCGACGCCGTCGTCCCGGATCGACACGTTCAGGATTCCGTCGCGCTCCTCGATCGCTACCTGAGCGCACGAGGCGCGGGCGTGCTTGGTGGTGTTGGTCAGGGCCTCGGACACGACGTAGTAGACCGCCACCTCGATCCAGTCCGCAGGGCGGGTTTCGGTCCGGATATCGAGTTCCACCGGGATCGCGGCGCGGCGGGCCAGGGTGCGCAGGGCCGGGCCTAATCCGTGCTCGGACAGGATCGCCGGGTGGATGCCGCGGGCGAGTACGCGCAGTTCCTCGATCGCCGCAGTGAGCTCGTCGGCGACCCGGCCGATCTTGGTCTGCAGCTTGGGCAGCTCCGCGGGCACGGTGGACTGGGCCACGCGCAACGCCAGGCCGAGAGCGACCAGCCGCTGCTGGGTGCCGTCGTGCAGGTCGCGCTCGATCCGGCGGCGGGCGTCGTCGGCGGCCGCGACGATCCGGGCGCGGGAGGCGGTGAGCTGGGCGCGGCTGTCGGCGTTCGCGATCGCGGTGCCGACGAGCTCGGTGAACCCGGCCCTGCGCAGTTCGGTATCGGGCGGGAAACGCTCATGCCGCGCCCCGGCGCCGATCCCGCCCCACAAACACCCCTCCACAACGATCGGCGCCGCGACCGACGACCGGAGTCCCAGCCGGCGGACGGCGTCGGCGTACTCGCCGGGGGCTTGGCTGTAGTCGTCGCAGCGAGCCGGGCGGCACGTGCGCATGGCGACCGCCACGGCCACGGGCGGCTCAGGCTTCCAGCGGCTCCCCACCGGGAGCTCGGCGGCGTGTACGCCGACGCTGGCGACGAGAGTCGTCGCGCGGTCGGGATCGAGGCGGACGATGACCGTGCCGTCGGCCCCGAGGACGTGGCCGACCTCCTGTGCGACGTCCGCGAACAATTCGGCCGCCGGTTCCCCGCGGGCGACCAGCGTGGCGACCCTCCGCAGCGCGGCCTGCTCCTCGGCGAGGCGGCGCAGTTCGTCGCGACTGTCCTCGAGCTGGGCGCGGCCTTCGGCGTTCGCGATCGCGGTGCCGATGAGCTCGGTGAACCCGGCCAGGCGCTCTTCGGTGT
>JAWWOY010000313.1:0-5176 GCA_033851195.1 Kribbellaceae bacterium
GTTCTTCTGCGCCCAGTGGTCCCAGTTCTGGATGTGCAGGTCGGTGCCGCAGAGCCCGGCGCGGAGCACCTTGATCAGCACCTCGTCCGCCTCGATCTGCGGCTCCGGGACATCCTGCAGCCACAGCCCGGGCCTGCTCTCGGCCTTCACCAGCGCCTTCACCGCTACCTCCTGAGACGGTTGCCGTTCCCCGCTTCCAGCATGGTCGTCCCAGGCAACCGTCGCCGTCCATCTACACGACGTACACAGCCTTTGCAGTCCTGCTGCACAACAGAACGCGCCGATGGCCGATCAGAACACGAGGTTCCGATCGGCCACCGGGCCGGGCACCGCGACGGGAGCAACTCGCACGGCGCCCGCGCTATGGGTTAGCCGCGTAGACCAATGTTGACGTAGTAGGTCTGGCCGTCGTCGAGGGTGACACCGATGCGGTAGTAGCTGCCGCCGATGCCGGTCTTCCAGTTGTAGATGTACTGCTGGCCGTCAGAGCGGTAGGTGCTGCCGCTGTCCGCTGCCACCGAGTACGCGGTCTCGTCCACCGGCATGCTCATCGAGACACCCTTGGCGGGAGTCATCCACACCGGCGCGGTGTTGGCCTGTACGACGGTTCCGTCCGCCTTCTTGAGCTGGAACTTCACCGGGACGGTGCTGCCGGCCTTGAACACGCTGGTCGAGGTGCCGACCTGGTGCGCTGTGTCGTTGATCGGCTGCAGGAATCCGTCGAACCGGTAGACCACCTTGTATGTGCCGGTCGCCGTGATCCTGTTGCCGGCCTTGTCAGTTGCCGTCGCGGTGTAGGTGAAGGTGCCCACGCCGTTGGCGGTGCCTCCGGTCACCGTGACGGTGCAGGTTCCGGCCAGCCCGGAGAAGCTGTCGCTGGCTGTGCAAGTGGCGGCCGGCACGGCACCGAGGGTGTAGATCTTCCCGTCGGCGACGGTGAGGTCCGTGATGGTCGGCAGTTCCTTGTCGATGTTGATCCCCGACATTGTGGTGGTTGCGGTGTTGCCGGCCTTGTCGGTAACTGTGCCGCCGGCCGAGTTGGCGCCGTTGTCTGTCAGGATCACATTGTCGGGGCAGGTAGCGACCCCGGAGAGGGCGTCGTCGCAGGTGAAGTGGACTGTCACCGGTCCGACATACCAGCCGTTGCTGCCCTGGGTGCCGCTGATGATCGCTCCAGAGATGGCCGGGGCGGTCTTGTCGAGCCTGACGGTGACCGAGTCCTTGCCGACATTGCCGGCAGTGTCCGTCGCCGTACCGTTGACGACCTCGCCGGAGGTCTCGGAGGAGACAGTCACCGGTCCGGTCACATTCGCCACGCCGGAACCGGAGTCGTCGTCCTTGGCGGTGAAGGTCACCGTGACGTCGCTCTTGTTCCAGTCGTTCGCGTTCGGCACCGGGGCCAGGGTGTGGGTAACCGTCGGAGCGATGTTGTCCCACTTCAAGGCCACTGAGTTCGACGTCTCCACGTTCCCGGCGTTGTCGACCGCCCAGTAGCTGACGGTTCCCGCGCCGCTGCCGTCGAGCGGAACACTGACGGTCTTGGTGGCGCCTGCTGCCACCTGCTCGCCGCCGCCGTCCACCTTGTAGTGGAGTTCCTTCACCCCTGATAGGCCGGCCTGGTCCGCCGCGGTGAGTACGACGTTGGCGTTCGATCCGGTGCACCACCCGTTGACCTTCGTGCACTGGTTGTCCGCGGTGGTGCTGGGTGCAGTTCCGTCGATGTTGATGCCGCCGACCGTCTTGCCGGCGCTGTCATTGCCCGCCAAGTCGCTTGCGGGGTCACTGGTGACGGCCTGGTTCGCGCCATCACCGGCGATCGTCTTGCTGGTCGGGCAGGACGCCACCCCGGACAGGTTGTCCGTGCAGGTGAAGTCCACGACGAGCTGGTCCTTGTACCACCCGGCCCCGTTCGGACTGGTGATCGGGTGACCAGCGATGATCGGCGCGGTGCGGTCGATGTTGATCCCGGTGACCGAGGCGTCCGTCGTGTTCCCGGCCTTGTCGGCGATGGTGGCCGAGGCGCCGAGGTTGTCGCCCTCGCCCGTGACGGTGCTGTTGGCCGGCTGAGTCAGCGGGTCGATGCCCGAGATACCGTCGTTACCGGTCCAGGCGATCTTGACGTCGTCCTTGTACCAGAGGGCAGCGTTCGGGGCGGTCGTCGCAGCTCCGACCAGTGAGGGGGCGGTCTTGTCGATGTTGATGTTGTCGACCGTGGTGGAGTTCTTGTTCCCGGCGACGTCTTGCGTGTTACCCACGACCTTCTGGCCGTCGCCCTCGTTCTTGACGGTGGCGTCGGGGCCGCAGCCGGCGATCCCGGAGAGGCCGGAGTCGGCGTCGGCGCAGCTGAACTTGACGTCGACATCGGTGTTGTTCCACCCGTTGGCGTTCGGGCCCGGAGTGCGGCTGCCGGTGATCGTCGGCGGCACGATGTCGACCTTCAGCTGAGTTGTGTGCTTGGCCTCGACGTTGCTGGCGAGGTCGACGCTCCAGTAGGTGATGGTGTGACTGCCGGTCGACAGGTCCGCCGTGAACTCAGCGCCGTAGGTCTGCGGGGCGCCGCCGTCGATCTGGTAGTAGGTCGCGGCGATGCCGGACTCGGCGTCCTTGGCGTCGAACGCTACCGGGATACCGCTGGTGACGAACCAGCCGCTGGCGGGCGAGATCGGGTTGATCACCGTCGTCGTCGGCGCAATGCCGTCGATCTTCAGCGTGATGCTGTTGCCGGTCCCGTCCTCGACGTTGCCGGCGACGTCCGTGCTCCAGTACTTGATGGTGTGAGTGCCCTTGGTAGCGAAGGAGAAGTCGCCGGTGTACGCCTGCCCGGCGCCACCGTCGACGCTGTAGTACGTGGCATCGACGCCGGAGAGAGCATCGTGGCCGGTCAGCGTGACCTGGACGGCGCCGGCGTACCACCCGCTGGCCAGCGGCACAGGTACGACGGCCGTAGTGGTGGGCGCGGTGCGGTCGATCTTGATGCCGCTCACGGTTTTGTTCGCCGTGTTGCCGGCGTTGTCGGTGCAGGTCGCCGACGAGGAGAGGTCATTGCCTTCACCGGTGACGGTGTCGTCCTTGGGTCCGACCGCGACACCGGAGCGGGCGTCCGTGCAGGACCAGGTGACGGTCACGTCACCGGTGTGCCAACCGCTCGAGAACACGGCGCTGAGGACCGGTGCGGTCTTGTCAATGTTGATCCCGGTCACTCCGGCGCTGGCGCTGTTGCCGGCCGCATCAGTGGCGGTTCCGCTGGCCGACTGGTCCGTGCCCTCGCCGAGAACCTTTGCGGCTGAGGTGTTCGCAACGCCCGCGAGCGCGTCGCTCGCCGAGAAGCTCACGGTGACGTCGTCCTTGTACCAGCCGGCCGCGTTCGCGGGCCGGTCCGGTGCAGCAGTGATGGTCGGCTTGGTCTTGTCGATGCTCACCACGGCGGTGTTGCTAGCCGAGTTGCTGGCGTTGTCGGTCGCAGTGCCCTTGACCTGCTGTGCGGCGCCCTCGGTCGTCTTCGTCACCGGTGCGGTGCAGCTGGCTACGCCGGAGCCGGAGTCGGCGCAGTTGAAGGTGACCGTCACGTCCTGGTTGGTCCAGGCGCCGTCGGTGTAGCTCAGCGGCGTGAACGAGTGGCCGATGGTCGGCGCCGACTTGTCGAGCTTCACGTGGGCGGTCTGCGCGGGCTCGGTGTTGCCGGCCATGTCCGTGCTGAAGTAGGTGATGGTGTGGTCGCCCTCGCTCGAGAGCGTGAAGCTACTGCCGGTCTGGGCCGCACCGCCGTCGATAGCGTAAGAAGTCGAGCCGACCCCAGACAGGTTGTCACTCGGGGACAGCGAAACCGTTACGTCGCCGTTGACCCAGTTGTTTGACGTGCCGCTGATGCCGGTGATCGGCGCGGTCCGGTCGATCTTCACCGGGGTGCTGTCGGCGGCGGTGGTGTTGCCCGCCTTGTCGCTGATGGAGGCGCTGGCCCTGAGGCCGCTGCCTTCACCGGTGATCGTGCTGTTGGCCGGCACCGCAGTCGCGAGACCGGACAGCGCATCGGAGGCGTTCCACTCGATGGCGACGTTGCCCTTGTACCAGCCGTTGCCGTTGGCCGCCGTGGTCGGCGTACCGGTCAGGCTCGGTGCGGTCTTGTCGATGTTGATACCGGTGACACCGGCGCTGTTGGCGTTGTCAGCGTTGTCGACCGCTGTTCCCGGCACCGACTGGTTAGCGCCCTCAGTGGAGACTGCGACGCTGCCGCCGCCAGTGCAGCTCTTGACGCCGGACAAGGCGTCCGCGCAGGTGAACCCCACGGTGACGTTGCTGTTGTTCCAGCCGAACACGTTGGCGGTCGGAGACTGGGTGCCGCTGATGGTCGGGTTCGTCTTATCGAGCTTGACCGTCACCGAGCCCTTGCCGCTGTTGCCCAGCTTGTCGGTTGCAGTCGCAGTCTTGACGTCGCCTGCGAGGACCGTGTCTGAGGTCACCGTGTCGGTGGCAGGGGTCGGGCCGGATAGCACTCCCGAGCCGGCATCGGTTGCCGACCAGGTGACACCGACGTTGGCCTTGTTCCACCCCGCGGCGTTCGGCGCCGGCGCCACGGCCGCGGTCAACGCCGGCCCGGTGTTGTCGAGGGTGTATGACGTCTGGAGTGATCCCGCCGTGCTGGTGCATTTCTTGTCGTTGAAGTCCTTTGAGGCCGTCGCGGTCACAGCCCGGGCTCCGTCTCCGGTACCCGCAGTGGTGGTGAAGGTCCACGTCGAGGTCGCGGTCGACGACTGCTGGTGGTCGGTAAAGGCGCCGGCGACGTCGACACATTTCGTGTCGTCGCTGGTGGTGAGCGTCAGGGTCAGCGCGCCGCCCTGCCTGGCGTACAAGATGCCGCCGGACGACACGGTGCCACTGCCGCCTGTGAACGTGGCGGTGGTGACGCTCGAGGCTTGTGCGCTCAGCGCTGCCCCGCTGACGACGACGGCGGAGATGAGGAAGGCGGCACCGGCGGACTTGGCGAGGTGCCGACGCCCATGAGGGCGTGCGGATAACGCATGGCGAACAGACATTTGTAGGCTCCCGTTGTGACTACACAAGGCGGTGTCGGTTTCGCCACTGCTCCCCGCCAGGTCGCTACGGCGACCAATTCCCCCCCGGCGGATCAACGCTCACCCCCGCGGCTACTTAACGTAGCTGCAAGGGGCACTGTGCACTA
>JAWWOY010000345.1:0-12071 GCA_033851195.1 Kribbellaceae bacterium
GGACCTGCTTGGCCTCCCCGCGGCCACGGTGGCCGGGATGCATTGCTCTGGACTGCGTGACCCCCAGGTCGCCGACGGCCTTCACTGTTCCCGGGGCGGCCGCCGCCAAAGGCTCGTACCCCGCGGATGGGCAGTACGTGTGAGCGGTCCGGGCCGAGACGATGACATCGTCTAGTTTTGGCGCTGTCCGCCACCGCCGGCCTCGCTGGAACCGTCAACCGAGTGCTGGCGTTCGCGGTGCTGCGCCGCTACTCCCAAGACAACAACATCAAGCTCCATGTGGTGGCTGCCCAGTTGATCAGCACCCGCCAGCTTCCTCACCGCAGCCGGTTGGGCCGTGCCGAACGATCAGGCGCGAAGGTGACCGGGGGATGAGCGGTTCGTCGTACTCCGTGCTGAGGGACTCATGCCCCGCGGCCCGGCGTGGCGCGATCGGTCGGGGGATAGGGGAGGGTGGGGGTTCGCCGGCTGCGGTACGGCGCCGCCGGGCTGGTCATTTGATGCGGTGCGAGGAAGGTGTGGGTGTGCGGCGGTGTCATCGCTACGGGTTCGCCAGATCCTGACCGGGGTGCTGACCGGCTCTGGCGAGGCTGAGGGGCTCCCCGAACGGTTGTGCCGTGCGTGCACCGAGGCCGTTCTGGTCAGCGGAGCGGGGCTGGCGCTGATGACTGGCGCCGGGCACCGCGGCACCATCACGGCTACGGACGGGCCGGCCAGAGCGATGGAGGACCTCCAGCAGGCCCTGGGTGAAGGGCCCTGTCTCGATGCGTCCCGCGACGGGCGGCCGGTGCTGCAGCCCGACCTTGCCGCGACGGGGACTTCGCGGTGGCCCGGATTCACCGCCGGGGCACTCCAGGCTGGCATTGCGGCTGTTTTCGCGTTCCCGTTGCAGGTCGGCGCGATCCAGTTGGGCGTGCTGGACCTGTACCGCGACACGACCGGTCCCCTGGACAGGTTGCAACTGGCCGAGGCGCTGGCCTTCGTCGAGGCCGCCACCACGATCTTGTTGCACCTGCAAGACACCTCGCCGCCCGGCCAGCCGCTGCACCCCGAACTCTCGGAGGCCGTTGACGGCCGCCGGGAGGTTCATCAGGCGACCGGGATGATCACCGTGCAGGCCGCGGTCAGTCTGGCTGAGGCGCTGCTGCTGTTGCAGGGCCACGCGTTCGGCGCCGGACGCCCGCTGCTCGAGGTGGCCCGGGATGTGGTCGCCCGGCAACTACGCTTCGGACCTGAGGACGGTCATCATGAATAGGCAGCACCCGGTCACGGGTCACGATCTCGTCAGGGAAGAGAGTGCCATGAGCAGGGAGCAGCGACTGGCCGGCGTGTTCGTCGAACTCGCGGACACCCTCGTCGCCGATTTCGACGTGATCGACTTCCTGCACACCCTGACCGAACGCAGCGTCGAACTGCTCCAGGCCGACGCGGCCGGACTGATCCTGGCCGACCCGCAAGGCCAGCTGCACGTGCTGGCCTCCACCACCGACCAAGCCAGGGTGCTGGAGCTGTTCGAGCTGCAGGCCTCCGAAGGGCCCTGTCTGGACTGCTTCACGACAGGTCAGCCGGTGGTGAACATCGACCTGGCCGAGGTCGAGGCCCGCTGGCCGCGTTTCCAGGCGGCGACCACCGCGGCCGGCTTCCGGTCAGTGCACGCCCTGCCGCTGCGGCTGCGCGGTCAGGTGCTCGGGGCGATGAACCTGTTCTGCCGGCACCAGTCCACCCTCAGCGACGCCGACCTCGCGGTCGGCCAGGCACTGTCAGATGTCGCGACCATCGGGCTACTGCAGGAACGCACCGTGCGCCACGTCGAGATCGTCGCCGAACAACTCCAGGCCGCGCTGAACAGCCGCATCCTGATCGAACAGGCTAAAGGAGTACTGGCCGAGCGAACCGGCGTCGGCGTCGACGCGGCCTTCGCCGTCCTGCGGACCTACGCGCGCCGCAACAACCGCCAACTCGGTGCCATCGCGGCCGCGGTGATCGACGGCTCCCTGGACGTAGCTTCATTGCAGTCGACCGGACGCAGCGAGTAGTCACTGAAACCAGCAGCCGTGACCGCATGACCACCCTGTCGACGGCGGCTCCCGGTCAACCCGCCACTCAACCCGCCACCGCCTCCGCGTGGGCCTGGATGCGACTAGTGTCGCCGGGGCTGGAGCCGGGCATGAGATAGGCCGGACCAGTCGACGAAGGGATTGCGGGCGTGAAGGTCTACTCCGACGTGGGCGTGCAGCGGTTCGGGCAGGTCATCGGGGATCTCCTGCTGGTTGGCTGGATCGCGTTCTGTACCGCGCTCGGGCTGACCGTCTTCAAGATCACCAACGCACTCGGCGCTCCAGGGCGGAAGGCCTCCGAGGCGGGCGACGGGTTGGCGGAAGACCTGCGCCGGATGTCCGAACCGGTCGGCAAGGTGCCGGCCGTCGGCGACCAGTTGCGCGCGCCGATCGACGGAGCCGCGAGCGCCGCGGCGAGGTTGGCCCAGGCCGGGCGGGACCAGGCGCACGCGGTGGAGCAACTCGCGTACTTGCTGGCCGGGGTGACGATCGGCCTGCCGGTCCTGTTCGCCGTACTGATCTGGTTGCCGCGACGGATCCGGTTCTCGCGGCGGGCGACAGCGGCGCAGAAGTTCATCGACAACGCCGCCGACCTGGACCTGTTCGCGCTCCGGGCGATGGCGAACCAGCCGATGCAGCGCCTCGCCAAGATCTCCGACGACCCGGTCACGGCCTGGCGCGAAGGCGATTCCGCCGTCATCGCCCGACTCGCCGACCTGGAACTTCGCAGCAGCGGCCTCCGCGCCCCAGTGGCTGCCGGCCGAGCGTCGGAGGCAGGTGTCTGACCGTAGTGCGTCTACGCTCGTTACATGGCGCGAGTGCTCCTGGTCGAGGATGATGACGCGATCCGTACGTCGCTGAGCCGCTCGCTCACCGCCGCCGGACACGTCGTCACGGCTGTTGCGGCCGGTGTCGCCGGAGTTGCCGCGGTCGCCAAGGAGCGGCCCGAGGTGATGCTTCTCGATCTCGGCCTCCCCGATCTCGACGGCCGGGATGTGCTGGCGATGGTGCGGTCCGTCAGCGACATACCGGTGATCGTCGCCACCGCCCGAGACGATGACGTCAGCGTGGTCAAGCTGCTGGATGCCGGCGCCGACGACTACGTGATCAAGCCGTTCAGCACGGCTCAGATCGACGCCCGGATCCGGGCGGTCCTCCGCAGGGGCGGCGCAGATCAGCCGGGGGAGGCGGTGCTCAGGCTCGGCACTCTGGCGATCGACCCGCGCAGTCGCGAGGTGACCGTGGACGGGGCGCCGGTCGACCTGACCCGCAAGGAGTTCGACCTGCTGTTCGCCTTGTCGCGACGGGCGGGTGCCGTGGTCACCAAACGGGAACTGCTGGCCGAGGTCTGGGGTCTGCCTTGGGGCGGTGGTGACCGGACGGTCGACGTGCACCTGTCTTGGTTGCGCCGCAAGCTCGGTGAGACCGCCGCGGCGCCGCGGTTCCTGCACAGCGTGCGCGGAGTGGGCGTGAAGCTCGCTCCGCCCGATCCAGGCGCCTGACCATGCGTCGCCGGATCCTGATCCTGTCGGTCGGCATGACCACGCTGGTGGTGCTGGCGTTCGCCATACCGCTGACCATCCTGATCCGGAACGCGGCCGCCAACGCTTCGCTCGAACTGGCCCGCTACCGCGCGCAGAGTGTGGCCTACTACGTCGGTGACAGGAGCCACACCGCCGGTGAAATCACCGCTTACCTGAAGCAGGTCAGCGCGCAGGGTCCTGGTCACATCTCCGTCCGCCTGCCCTCCGGTACGACGCTGGGCGACGCGCCGCCGGGTGGTCTCGGAACCCCGTCGCAGGTGCCCGACGACCACGGCGGCGGCGGTGACGACAATAAGCAGGGACCGCCCAAAGTCTCCGTACCGACGTACCGTCCGGTGGGCGACGGCATTGCCACTGAGCTCAACGTCGAAACCCATAACGGTCCGGCCACGGTCTGCCTGTACCTCACCGGCGATCAGCTGTACGCCGGAGTGGCCGCGCGACTGGGGATCCTCGGCGCCGGCAGCCTGCTGGTGCTGCTGCTCAGCATCGCCGGCGCGGAACTGGTCTCGCGCCGGCTGGCTCGTCCCCTTGAGGAGACAGCCCGTACGGCGGAACGGTTGGCGAAGGGGGATGTCGACGCACGGGCCCCGACGACTGGTCCCGCCGAAGTCGCCCAGGTCGGAGCCGCGCTGAACGGGCTGGCGGACCGGATCGACGAGGTGATCGCAGTCGAACGCGAGGCGGTCGCCGATCTGTCGCACCGGCTCCGCACTCCGCTGACCGCGCTCCGCCTGCAGGTCGAGGCATTGCCGGCCGGGGAGCAGGCAGATGACCTCAACACGCAGGTCACCAGTCTGGAGCGGACCCTGACGGCGGTGATCAGTGCCGCCCGTCGACCGCAACGCGAGGGTCGGGTGCCGCATTGCGACGCCGTTGAGGTGACCCGGGGCCGGGCCGCCTTCTGGCTGCCACTGTTCGAGGACCAGGGGCGGGAGCTCACTCTCGATCTACCGGCCCCGCCGGCCGAGGTCAGGTCCGCAGCGGAGGATCTGGCCGCGGCTCTGGATGCACTGGTGGAGAACGTGGTCGCGCATACCCCCGACGGGACGGCGGCACGGATCACCCTCCGTCAGCGACCGGTCGGTTCCGGTGCGGGCGTCCGCATCGTGGTCGAGGACAAGGGCCCGGGGATCCCGATCGGATCCGGCGAGCGAGGCCGGAGTGATCGAGGCTCGACCGGGCTCGGCCTCGATATCGCCCGGCGCTGCGCCGAAGCCGCCGGTGGCCGCCTCGTCATCCGCACCGGCTCCTCCACCGGCGGCGCCGTAGAACTCTGGCTAGCCGCCCCCTAACCGCCCCTTAACCCCGCTTGCGTCCGAGGAACCTTGCGCTATAACGCAAGGTTGTTCGGACGCAACGAGATGCGACGATCTGTCAGTCGAGCGGGATCTCGTGTTTGTGGTGGGCGAGCCAGGTCTTGAAGGACTGCAGGTCCGGGTTGAGCTCGCGGACCAGCTTGAGGTCGCGATCGCCGGTGAAGCGGTCTGAGTCCTCGGCGTAGAACTGGAACATGTTGGCGATCTCCACGGCGATCGGCATCGGGAACTCGCGGTAGTCGTCCCAACTGTGCGGCTGGTACTCGACCGGCTCGCCCAGCGCCTCGGTCAGAGCCGCCGCGTACTCGTTGCCGGTCAGGTGGTCGCCCGCGATGCTGACCGTCGTGCCGATGAATTCGTCACCGCGCTTGAAGATTCCCAGTGCGGTCTTGCCGATGTCCTCGGCAGCGATGCCCGACAGCGGCTGGTCGGCCATCGGCAGGGTGAGGATGAGCTTGCCGTCCTCGCCGCGGACCGGACCCATGCCGCTCGTGATCGCCTCGAAGTAGAAGGTGGTCTGCAGGAATGTGGTCGGTACGCCGAGCCGGGTGAACAGCTCGTTCGCCTCACCCTTGGCGTCGAAATGCGGCACCTTGTACCGGCCGTCGTCGAGACTCGGTACCCGGTCGTCGTCGCCGAAGTGTGGGCGAGTGTCCTCCAGCGTGGACCAGATCACGTGTGGCACGCCGACTTCCTTGGCCGCCTTCGCAGCGGCCTCTGCCTGGGCCAGCTCCATCTCGGCGCGGGTCTGGGCCGCCTCTTCCTCGGGCGTGCGCTCCACCCAGTAGTTCGTCACTACGTAGGCGCCGTACGCGCCGTCGAACGCCTTCCGCAGGCTCGACTCGTCACTCAGATCGGCCTCGACCACCTCGGCGCCGGCAGCGGCCAGTTCTTGGGCCTTGGCGGACTGCGCGTTCCGGGTCAGCGCCCGGACGGCGAAGGGTCCATCAGGGTCGGCCAGGATCGCCTGAACCAGCCCGCCACCCTGCGATCCGGTTGCTCCGACAACGGCAATGATCTTCTTCTCAGTCACCGAAAACTCCTTAGGTTGATGTGTCAACTCCTCTCACGATACCTCGTTTGGTTGATACGTCAACCCGATCGGTTAAGATGGGTGTCGTGGCGAACGAACGGTGGCTCGATGAGAACGAGCAGACGGCCTGGCGGAGCTATCTGCGGATGCGGCGAACGCTGGAAACCCATCTGGCCCGTCACCTGCAGCGTGAGTTCGGCCTGTCCGAGTCGGACTTCGAGATCCTGGTCAACCTGTCCGAGTCGCCGACCGGCCGGATGCGGGCCTTCGAACTGGGTGAGGCGACCCAGTGGGAGAAGAGCCGGATGTCCCACCACCTCAGCCGGATGGAGAAGCGCGGCCTGGTCCGCAAGGAGGCCTGCGACGCCCGCTACCCGGAGATCGTGCTGACCGATCAGGGCCTGGCGGCGATCAGGGCCTGTGCGCCGGTCCATGCCGCCCGGGTCCGGGACCTGTTCGTCGATGTACTCGGCCCCGAGCGGCTGGCGGTCCTGGGCGAGGCTTCGGATGACGTGGTCGACGCGATCGACGAGCACCAGAAGACGTCCTGCCCGCCGGAGGTCCGGGGGTATTGCTGAGAGTGCGTTCCGGACGCTGAGGCGAATCTCAGCTGAGTATCAGCAGAACTTGATCCAGGTTTGATGTTCCCTTGGCGTACGCCTGAGCAGGTCCCGGCGACTGTTGGGGTATGAACCCAAACGATGCGAATGACCCCAGGGTCCGGTGGATCCGGCGCTCAACCAGCGCGGCCATCGCGACCGCTGTGATCGGCGTGGCCGGTACCGGGATTGCGGTGGCCGTCGTGACGAGCCATCACTCCGGCACCCCGTCTTCCACCTCCACCTCGAACAACAGCAATAGCTCCGGCACGGGCGCTCCGAGCCAGTCCGGCCTCGGCAGCCCGTCGTCGAGCTCGCACTCGTCGGGCGGGAGCCACGGCTCATGAGTGCCGGGCGGACCTGGTCGGCGTGGAGTTGCACGGTCAGGCTCACGGTTGACGACCTGTCCGTCCTCGACGCGGCCACGGCCAAGTTGACGGCGCTGATGGATCGAGTGGACAAGGCCGCCAGCAGGTTCCGGCCGGACTCCGAACTGTCGAACGTGAATGCCCGCGCCGGATCGATGGTGCCTGTATCGCCCCTGCTGGTGAGTCTGGTCGACGTGGCTCTGGTCGCCGGCTCGAACAGCGGCGGGGCGGTCGACCCGACGGTCGGCACCGCAGTGCTGGCCGCCGGCTACGACGACGACATCGAGGCGGTACGCCGCCGGTCGCCGCGCGCGCTGCTGCAGACCGGTCCGGTTCCCGGCTGGCAGCGGGTCCGGATCAACCGTCAGCTCGGAATGATCGGCGTACCGGAGGGGGCCGCGCTCGACCTCGGCGCAACGGCGAAGGCGTGGACGGCGGATCGGGCGGCCCTGATACTCAGCAGGCGGTACGGCTGCGCGGTGCTGGTCGAGATCGGCGGTGACCTGCGGGCCGCGGGCGATCCGGTCGAGCCGTGGGTGATCGACGTGGCCGAGCGGGCCGGCGATCCCGGTGTGGCGGTGACGCTGTCCCACGGCGGCCTGACCACCTCCACGTCGACAGTCCGGCGGTGGTCGGTCGCCGGCGACGGCGGTTGTGCCCATCACGTGATCGATCCCCGCACCGGCGAGCCGGCGAACGGCCCATGGCGGACAGCCACTGTCTGGGCCCCGACCGCGGTCCGCGCCAACACGTTCAGTACGGCGATCGTCGCGACTGGCGAGGCGGCTCTGGGCCGGCTGAAGCTGGCCGGCCACGCCGCTCGGCTGATCGGCGCCGGGGGCGAGGTCACTGAACTGTCCGGCTGGCCGGCAGATCGGCGCGTAGCCTCATGACGCTGTGGTACCTGGCCCGGGCAGCCGGCGTGATGGCACTGGTCATGTTCACCGTTGCTGCTTCACTCGGCGCGCTAGGTGCCGGCAGCAAGCATCCTGAGGGGCGCTTCTGGCTCCAGTACGTGCATCGCTCGGCCGCCGTGACCGGTCTCGCGTTGCTCGCGACCCATGTGGTGGCCGTAATAGCCGACAGCTATGTGTCGGTGTCGACGTCGGTGTTGATCTGGCCCCTCGGCGCCGGGTACCGCCCGTTCGCGATGTTGGTCGGAGTACTCGCTCTCTACGGCCTGGTCCTCGCGGCTCTCGTGGGGGCAGCCCGTGGCCGGCTCGCGCGGTTCGAGGGCTTCGCCAAGCGGTGGCGCTTGATTCACATCGCGGCCTCGCTCGGCTGGTTGCTCTCGATCGGCCACAGCCTGTTGGCCGGCACTGATCGCGGCACGCCGTGGATGCTCGCCATCACCATCGGCTGCGTGCTGGCCGTCGGTACTTCAGTAGCTGTTCGGATGCGGCGCCAAGCAGACCACGTCAGTACGCGGCTCAGCCTGGCTCGCGCGAGGAGATTGAGATGACGATTGTGCAGGAAAGCGTTGCGCCGATCCGGACCATTGGGCCGCCGCGACTGCTGGCCGGCCTCAACGAAGGCCGAGCCAATCTCGTGCGGCACATCTGGGCACACGGCCGGGCGCCAGTGCTGAACCGGGAGACCTATGGAGAACTAGCAGCCGCTGTTGGCCTAAGAGGCCGCGGTGGAGCAGGCTTCCCGGTTGCGCTGAAGCTGGCCGATCTGCCGGCGCGTGGCGTGGAGGCAGTAGTGGTCAACGGTTCGGAGAGTGAGCCGGTGAGCCGCAAGGATCGGCTGCTACTCACCCTGGCGCCTCACCTGGTTCTCGACGGTGCCATTGGCCTAGCCGAGGCATTGGGCGCGCCGCTGGTCATGGTGGCTGTGCACGACGCCGCGGCGACTGACTCCATCCGTGCCGCGCTGTCCGAACGGCGGGACCCCGTGAAGGTCCAAGTCAGCGGTACTCCCGGTCAATTCGTCGCAGGGGAGGCGCGGGCGGTCTTGCGCCTCCTGGAGGGTGGCCCTGCCGTACCGCCCGGCCGGAAAGTGCTGCCGACCAGAAAGGGATACCACGGGCGGCCGACCTTCCTGTCGAACGTCGAAACCTTCGCCCAGCTCGCAGTGCTGGCCAGGCTCGGTGCCCATGAGTTCAGCAGCACGGGCCTCAGTACCGAGCCAGGGACGCAGTTGTTGACCGTGGGCGGCTGTGTCCAGCGACCCGGCGTCATCGAGACACCCACCGGCGTACCCCTCGAGACCGTGCTGCAGTTCGCCGGCGCTCCAGCCGGGGGCCCGGTGCTGGTGGGCGGCTACCACGGTAAGTGGCTACCGAGGCCCGACGGGATCCAGTTGAGCCGGCCGGACGTGCCTGTAGGCGCCGGCATCGTGCTTGTGATGGGCACGGATACATGCCCACTCGGAGAGGTGCACCGGGTCGCGCAGTGGCTCTCGAGCCAGTCGGCCGGTCAATGTGGGCCGTGCGTATTCGGCCTGGCCGCGCTGGTCGACGACTTCGGTCGGCTGCTGGCAGGGGACCCGGCCGGATGGCATGACGCACATCGCCACCTCGGGCTGGCGCCCGGGCGGGGTGCCTGCGCTCATCCGGACGGCACCGCCCGCTTCCTGGCCTCCGCATTGGACGTGTTCGACGATGACGTCCGGAACCACTTGGCCGGCGGCTGCGGTCGCGTCGTACAGGGTGCGCTTCCGGTACCGCGAGGTGAATGGTGAAAGAGATGGCGAATAGGCTGGAGATCGACTGGACCCGCTGCGACGGCCACGGGCTGTGCGCGACGCTGCTGCCGGACGAACTGCTGCTCGACGAATGGGGTTTCCCGGTGCTCCGAGGCCGCGAGATCGCCGCTGACCAGGTGCCCGATGCACGCCGGGCTGTAATGGCCTGCCCGGCGCTGGCGCTGCGTCTCAGCACAGTTGCCAAGGGTGACTCGTAAGGCCTCCGAAAGGACCGTCCCGCCATCACACCAGTGACAGAGGTGGACTACTGTCTGAGTGACCGCACAGAGTCGTGCGGCCGGCGCTGGGAGCGCCGCACGCGGGTGGAGACGAGTGGGGAATGCAGAGCAAGCTGGATGCCCAGAAGGCGGATGTTCTCGCTAAGGCAGCGGCGACCGGATCGCATGGTCACGACCGATCGATCCCTCCGGAGAAACTGAAAAGCTTCCTGGAGCGGTACTACCGCTATGTGGCGGCCGAGGACGTGGCCGAGCGGCAGGTCGCCGACTGCCTGGGAGCGGCGAAGCACCACTACAAGTCGGCGCTGTCCCGACCGCAGGGCACGGCCAAGGTGCATGTCTTCACCCCGACGGTGGAGGAGCACGGCTGGTCCGCGAACGGGCACACGGTCGTGGAGATCGTGGTCGACGACATGCCGTTCCTGGTCGACTCCGCCTCGATGGTGATCACCGACCGTGGCCGCGAACTGCAGTTGCTGGTGCACCCCCAGTTCGTCGTCCGCCGCGATGTGGCCGGCAACCTGCAGGACCTGCTCACCGACGAGACGGCCGTGGCCGACGAGCACGACCTGTTGCGAGAGAGCTGGATGCATCTGGAGATCGACCGGATCTCCGACCCCGCTGAGCACCGTGAGCTGGAGCAGGTGCTGGTGCGGGTGCTGAACGACGTCCGCGAGGCGGTCGAGGACTGGCCGAAGATGCACGAGAAGGCAGTCGGCATCGCCGCCGGGTTGGACGCGTCGAAGCTGCCGGTCGGGGCCGCTGAGGTCGAGGACGCCAGGGAGCTGCTCGAGTGGCTCGCCGACGAGCACTTCACCTTCCTCGGCTTCCGCGAGTACTCGTTCACGATGAAGGGCGAGCAGGGCGTACTGCGCGGTATCCCGGGCACCGGTCTGGGCATCCTGCGCCAGGACCCGAACCTGGGCAAGAACGCCGGCCTGCTGCCGCCCGAGGTGAGCGCCAAGGCCCGTGAGCAGAAGCTGCTGATCCTGACCAAGGCCAACTCCCGCGCGACCGTGCACAGGTCGTCGTACCTGGACTATGTGGGCCTGAAGCAGTTCGACGAGAAAGGCGAGGCCATCGGCGAGCAGCGCTTCATCGGCCTGCTCGCCTCGACCGCGTACACCGAGAGCGTCATGCAGGTGCCGGTGCTGAAGCGCAAGGCGCTAGAGCTCTTCCGGATGACCGGCTTCGACCCGAACAGCCACAGCGGCAAAGGCCTGCTGGACGTGCTGGAGACGTACCCGCGCGACGAGCTGCTGCAGGCGCCAGTGGAGGACCTGCTGCCGATCGTGCAGACCGTGCTGCACCTGCAGGAGCGGCGCGCGGTGAAGCTGTTCGTCCGCCGCGACGTCTACAACCGCTACCTGTCCTGCCTGGTCTATCTGCCGCGCGACCGCTACACCACCGCGGTCCGGCTCAAGGTGCAGCAGATCCTGAAGGACGCGATCGGCGCCGAGTCGGTGGACTACGCCGCGCACGTGACCGAGTCGGTACTCGCGCGGGTGCATTTCGTGGTTCGGATGAAGGCGGGCGAGACGGTCGGCGAGTACGACGGTGACGAGCTGGAGCAGCGGGTGGTCGAGGCCACCCGGGCCTGGCAGGACGACTTCGCCGTCGCGCTGCACGCAGAGGGCGGCGACCAGGCCGTGACCAGGCTCAACAGCCAGTACGCCGGTGCCTTCCCGGAGGCGTACAAGGAAGACTTCGACGCCCGGGTCGCCGTGAAGGACGCCGCCATCCTGGAGGGTCTGCCGGCCGAGGACGGGCTGGCGATGTCGCTCTATACCCCGCTGGACCAGGAGTGGGAGGGCGAGCGCCGGTTCAAGGTCTACCGGACCGGTAGTGCGCTGTCGCTGTCCCAGGTGCTGCCGCACCTGACCCACGTGGGCGTCGAGGTGATCGACGAGCGGCCGGACGACATCCGGCGACCTGGCGGTACGGCGTACATCTATGACTTCGGTCTGCGGGCACCGCGTGACGTCGCGGAGCGGGAGGAGAACCGCACGCTCTTCTCGGACACCTTCCAGGCCGTCTGGTCCGGCCGAGCCGAGTCCGACAAGCTCAACGCCCTCGTACTGCGCGGCAGCCTCAGCTGGCGGCAGGTGTCGATCCTGCGCGCCTACCAGAAGTACATCCGCCAGGGCGGTACGCCGTTCAGCCAGGACTACATCGAGAACACCTTCCTGCACCACGTGGACGTGGCCGGTCTGCTGGTTCGCCT
>JAWWOY010000367.1:0-6829 GCA_033851195.1 Kribbellaceae bacterium
TGCAGGTGCTCGGCCACCGCGATGAAGTCGTCGAACACGTTCTGCTTGTTCTTCAGGCGGCCTTCGTCGTGCCAGTCGCTGCCGTACTCACCACCGCCGCGCAGGTTGGTGATCACCAGCACCCCGCCGGCCGCGAGCCAGGCCGGCCAGCCCGGCCTATAGTCCGGCAGGACCGGGATCTTGAATCCGCCGTATCCCCACATCAGCGTGGGTCGCGGCTGCTCGAAATCCAGATCCGCCCGGCTGATCAGGAAGTACGGCACCTCCCGGCCCGGCGCGGTCAGGCGGGTCACCGTGATCTCGGGCGCAGTGAAGGCGTCGCCGGCGGGAACCAGCTCCGGCAACGCCCGGAGCTCACCCGTGGCCGCGCTGATGACGTACGAGGTGGTCGGATCGGTGACCGAGGAAAGTCCGATGAAGATCTCGTCGTGATCCGCCTCCGCGTTGAGGCCGACCGCCCCACCACCGGGCACCGGGATTCGCCGGGTGTCGGTACCGTCGAGGCTGTGCAGCTCCACCACCGGCTGGGCATCGATCAGCGAGAGCGTCAGCAGCCCTTCGCCGGCGGCCCTGACGGCCTGCAGAGTGCCTTCTCCCTCGCCGACCAACTCGGTGAAGGTCCCCTCCAGGTCGCAACTGACCAGTCGACCCCGGGGCGCGTCCTGGTCGGTCCGCAGGATCAGGCGGTCGCCGTCCGTCCTGATGAAGGCTGTGTCGTCCGTTGGCTCGTCGATCACCCGCCTCGGCTCGCCAAGAGCACTGCGGCCGTCAACGGTCTCGATCGGATAGAGCCACAGGCGGCTGCGGTAGTCCGTGCCCTCCGTGATGTGCACGACCACGTACCGGTCGTCGTGCGACACCTCGGGCGTCACGATCAGCTGGTCGTTCTCCGGGAAGTGCAGGATCAGCTCGTCCTCGGCCTGCGGCGTACCGATCCGGTGCAGCTTGAGCTGGCCACCGCTCAATGCCTTCGTCTCGGTGCCCACGTTCCGGCCGCTGGCCGGGAAGTGCACGTACAGGTACGACGACGAGTCCGGCAGCCAGGTGGCCTCGCAGAACTTGGCCTCGGTGACCACGTCGTCGACCTCGGCGCCGGTGGCCACATCGAGCAGCCGGAAGGTGGTCCAGTCACTGCCGCTCTCGTTGATGCCGTAAGCGAAGTAGCGGCCGTCGCTGCTGACGGTGAAGGTGCCGAGCGAGTCAGTGCCGTCCTCGGACAGCTTGTTCGGGTCGATGATGACCCGGCCACCCTCGAGCAAGCCCTGCAGGGAGTCCGCCACGTACACGACGTCTTGGGCCTGGGTCCCATCGTTGCGGCCGGCAAAGAACCAGCCGGCCTTCTGCGAAGGAACACCGGCCCGCGGCCTTCGCAAGATCGCGCTCATTGTGCGCTGGAACCAGTCACGGGCGGGCAGGCTGCTCAGCTGCGCCTCGGTCGCCTCGTTCTGGCGGCGTACCCAGTCTTTGGTCTCGGCGGAGTCCGCGTCCTCCAGCCAGCGGTAGGGATCGGCGATCTCACGGCCATGCAGGAGGTCGACGGTTTCGTCGCGGCGACTCTCCGGATATTGGGCGGCGGTCATGGCACTAACTTAGCGAACGCGCCCCACTCACCAAGCCGTCAGCAGGCGGCATCCCGCGCTGGGCTCCAGGCTCGGTGAATGGGACGCTCCCAGGTTGGTCAGTGTCGCCCGTCCGGGTTCAGGTCCTTGCGCCAGAGCACCTCGCCGTAGAGGTTGCGCAGTGACGCGGTGAAGACCTCACTGCGCGGGTCGATCGCGACGTGGCCGAAGAACTGGTTGCCGCCGCTCGGCGGCTGGCTCGGGAAGTCCGCCGCCTTGATGAACTCGACCTTGGGGCCGAAGGTCGGGTCGAGCGCGTTCGGACCGAAGGTGCCTGCGTTGACCGGTCCGGCAACGATCTCCCAGAACGGGTCGAAGTCCGTGTACGTGGCCCGCGACGGGTCGTAGTGGTGGGCCGCACAGTAGTGCACGTCGGCCGTCAACCAGATCGTATTGCGCACCTGGCGCCGCTTGAACTGGCTCAGCACCCAAGCGATCTCGTGCTCGCGGCCGCCCGGCGCTCCGGCCAGGCCGTTGGCGACCGCTTCGATCTCGGTACCGTCCGGAACCAGCAACCCGAGCGGCATGTCGCTGGCGATCACCTTCCACGTCGCCTTCGACGCAGCCACCTCGCGGACCAGCCAGGCGGCCTGTTCAGCGCCGAGCATCGCGACCGGCCCGGCCACGTCGGGCTTCGGGTTGGCGCCGCGGTAGGTGCGCATGTCCAGGCAGAACACGTCCAGCAGTGGGCCGTAGCTCACCTTGCGGTAGATCCGGTCCTGGCCGTCGCTGTGCACGATCGGCATGTACTCCTCGAACGCCTTGCGCGCCCTTGCGGCCAGTACGTCAACCCGCTTCTCGGTGTACCGGGCGTCGGTCAGGATCTCGCCCGGGTACCAGTTGTTCAGCGTCTCGTGGTCGTCCCACTGGCTGACGATCGGCACCTCTGCATACAGGTCTCGGATGTTGTGGTCCAGCAGGTTGTACTTGTACCGGCCGCGGTACTCAGCCAGCGTCTCGGCGACCTTGGAGACCTCCTCAGTCACGAGGTTCTTCCAGGTGGTGCCGTCGGCAACCTTGACCTCAGCCTGGATCGGACCGTCGGCATAGATGTTGTCACCGGAGTGCAGGAAGAAGTCGGGCCGGGTGTCGTGCATAGCCTTGTACGCCACCATGCCGCCGAAGTCCGGGTTGATCCCGTAGCCCTGCCCGGCGGTGTCACCGGTGAAGACAAAGCTGACCGGCCGGTTCCGCCCGGGCGTGCTGAAGGAGCCGGCCGCGGTCTCGCCCAGATTGCCGTACGAGTCCTCGAAGCCGATGCGGTAGTCATACCGCTGGCCTGGCCGTAGCCCTCGCAACGGCAGTTGGGCGGTGAAGTCCGAGTCCGGCCCGGCGATCGGACCGCGAAGCCGGATGGCCCGGTCGAACCGGCCGTTGCCGGTCAGGTCGACGACGAGCCGGCCCGGACGATCAGTGAGGGACCACACCACGTCCGAGATCAGCGTGACGTCCCCGCTGGCTATACCGGACGGCAGTTCCGGCCGGTCCCCTCGTACGACGTTCGGAGAGTTGGACGCGGCGGTGGAGGCTGCGGCGGTGGCGCTGGGAAGGGCAAGGGTGGCGCCCGCGGCGGCGGTGGCGGTGAGGAGCTGGCGGCGGCTCAGATTCATGACCTGAACTTGCGCCTCCTCGATGACGGCCAGGTGACGGACGGGCGAACTGCCTGCCAAATTACTCGCCGACCCGGCGCTGGCCCGGCGGAGAACCCGCGTTGCCGACATCCCGAATAGGCGTTCCTGCATGTCAGGGCGGGGTCCGGGGCCGGCCGAACCCGCTTAACACGGTGCGAACCAGAGTGCCCTGGCTGTGTAACGGCCGCGGGAGACGGTCGCTCCAACCACGATCGAGGAGGCCTGCCATGCACCGAGTTCCCGATCTCTCCGACATCCGCGCCGCCGCCGGGCGACTGGGCGTCGGACTCACCGCCGAAGAGGCGGAGGTCTACCGCAGTCACCTGGCCAGGATGCTGGCCGAGTTCGACGAGTTCGTCCAGGCCCGGACAGCCGATGTCCGGCCGCCGCGCTTCCCCGGCGCCCGGGAGCCGGGTTACCGGCCGGGACCGGACGAGGACCCGCACAACGCCTGGACCTGGAAGTGTTCCATCGACGGAAGTGGTACCGGAATCCTCACCGGCCGCTCCGTCAGCTACAAGGACCACACCGCCGTCGCCGGGATGCCGATGAGCTTCGGCGCTCACGCGCTGGCGGGCCACGTACCTGACTTCGACGCGACCGTCGTGCAGCGGGCCTTGGAGGCCGGCGCCACGGTGACCGGCAAGAACGTGATGAACGGCCTGGCCGGCGGGTTCGGCTTCGGCGGCGGCATCGGCGACTACGGCCGACCGATGAACCCGCACAACCCGCATCACCTGACGGGCGGCTCGTCGTCCGGTTCGGCGGCGGCGCTGGTGGACCGCGAGGTCGACATCTCCTTCGGCGGAGACCAGGGCGGCTCGATCCGGATCCCGGCCTCCTGGTCGGGCACCGTCGGGCTGAAGCCGACCTTCGGTCTGGTGTCGCACTTCGGTATCGGCTTCGGCTCCGACCAGAGCATCGACTACACCGGACCGATGACGATGACGGTCCTCGACGCCGCCCTGGCGCTAGAGGCAGTCGCCGGATACGACGGGCTCGACCCGAGGCAGACCCGCGAGGTACCCGACCGGTACGACACCACGAGCCGGCTGACCGAGGGTATCGACGGCCTGCGGATCGGCATTCTCCGCGAAGGTTTCGCCGGGGCCACCGATGCGGTCGCCGACTCCGTCAACCAGGCGATCGAGGTGTTGACCAAGCTCGGGGCGACCGTCTCCGAGATCTCCGTGCCGGAACACCTGACCATCGGCGGGGCGCAGCAGGCATTGTCAGCCGAGGCGACCCTGGCCGTGCGGGGCTCGGGGTTCTACGGCGCCTTCGCCCGGACCTACTACCCCGAGGACACCATCGGCGCCATCACCCGGGCCTGGCAGAACAACCAGGAGCTGCTCGACCCCCGTGGCCTCCTCAACCTGATGGCCGGCGAGTTCAGCCGGCAGTACTGGGCGGGTCGCCTGTACGCGAAGGCGCAGAACGTCCGCCCCGCTTACATCGCGGCGTACGACCGGGCGTTGTCCGAGGTCGACGTACTGGTGATGCCCACTACGGTCGGCCAGGCGCCGCGGTTCGAGCCGCTTGACGATCCCGCCACGGCTCTCGACTCGGCGCTGCTCAACCCTGTCTCGCAGAGCGCCGTGATCAACACCAGGCCCTTCAACTTCACCGGGCACCCCGCACTGGCGGTGCCCTGCGAGAAGCGGGACGGGCTACCGGTCAGCATCCAACTGGTCGGCCGGATGTTCGACGACGCACTGTTGCTCCGGGTGGCTCATGCCTTCGCAGAGGCCGTGCCGTTCGACGAGTGGATCGCCGTGGACTCCACCGCCGCAGCTGGTAGCTGAGTCGGACCTGGTGCCGCAGGTGACGGAGGCGGGCGGCAGGATCGTCGCCGGCCTCCGTCACGTCGCCGATCCCAGCCGCCTTTCCCGGGCGCGGAGATTTCATCGCTCCGCGCCGGTGGTATCTGCCTGGAATTTCACCGGGTGAAATGCCCGAAATATAGCTTTTACCAGCGCGGCCGATGCGCGAAACAAAGTGCGAATACCTTGTATACAAGGAGATCCGGCACACCGGTTGCCCGCCGCCCGTGCGGTCCGCCACCCTTTCCCGGACCGCACCTCAACGCATCGAAGAATTCGTTCGCCGGCGCTCAGAAATGCACCGGTACGCACTGAAAGGAATCACGATGATGTCGACGACGACCGGTGAGGTACTGCAGATCGAGAAGCCGTCGCCCGTGCCCGGGCCGGTAGCACCCGCTCTCCAGGTGCGTGACCTGGTAACCGAGTTCCGCACCCGACGAGGTGACGTGCGGGCTGTCGACGGGGTGTCCTTCGCGGTGCCGCGCGGCGGCGTACTGGCCGTGATCGGCGAGTCGGGCAGTGGCAAGAGCGCGATGCTGCGCTCGATCATCGGGATCAACCCGCCCAGCACGCTGATCACGGGTGAGATCTCGGTCGGTGGCCGCGACCTGCAGGCGATGTCGCCGCGGGACCGGCGCAAGGCCCGCGGCAGCGAGGTCTCGATGGTCTTCCAGGACCCGCTGACAGCCCTCGACCCCGTCTACACGATCGAGAAGCAACTGGTCGAGGGTATCCGCAAACACCACCCGGACCTGGACCGCGCCGAGGCCCGGCAGCGGGCACTGGAGTTGCTCGAGCTGGTCCAGATCCCGTCGGCCGCGGCCCGGCTGAAGGCGTACCCGTCCGAGCTGAGTGGTGGCATGCGGCAACGAGTGGTGATCGCGATGGCGATCGCCGGCCGGCCGACCGTGTTGCTGGCCGACGAACCGACGACCGCGCTCGACGTCACCGTGCAGGCCCGGATGATGCGGCTGTTCCGCCAGATCCAGCGCGAGATCGACATGGGCCTCGTGATCGTCACCCACGACCTCGGCGTCGCGGCGGAACTGGCCGACGAGGTGGCGGTGATGTACGCCGGCCGGTTCGTCGAGCACGGGTCCGCGGTCCAGGTGTTGAACGCCCCGTCGCATCCGTACACCGAAGGTCTGATCGAGGCGAACGTCCGGGCCGGGCAGGACCGCCGGCCGCACGCCATCCCCGGTGCGCCGCCCAGCCTCGACCAACTGCCGCCCGGTTGCGCGTTCGCGCCCCGCTGCGGCTACGCGGTCAGCGCCTGCTGGGACAGCCTGCCGTCGGCGCGGCCGGTGCAAGACGGGCACTCGAGCAGTTGCCTGCTGGTGCCCGAGACGGCGCTGGCGTCCTGACATGCGATCCCGCCCATCGCCCCCGCCGGCTGTCTGTGCGGTGCTGGCATTCCTGCTCGTCGTGCTGGCCGCGTGTAGCCCGGCGTCCGCGAGCAGCCCCGCACCGCCAGGCGGCGAACTGAGGATCGCCATGTCCGCGGGCAACATCCCGTTCCCGTCGACCCCGCCCAACGAGGGCTACGAGGGTTACCGGTTCGTCGGCAACAACATCTACGACGGCCTGACCCGGCTGAACCTGAACCAGTCCAGCACACTGCCGACACCGCAACCAGCGCTGGCCGAGTCCTGGACCACGTCGAAGGACCTGACCACCTGGACCTTCAAGCTGCGCCAGGGCGTCAAGTTCCACGATGGCACGACCTTCGATGCGGACGCGGTGATCTTCCAGT
>JAWWOY010000373.1:0-2601 GCA_033851195.1 Kribbellaceae bacterium
ACAACCAGCCGGTACGACGGCCGCAGCAGCGAAGCCCGGTCTACCGGGGTGGCAAGCAACCAGAAGCCGGTAGCCCGGGATGCGGAGATCGGACCGATGCTGAGCAGCACCCGCAACATGCTCGACACCAGCAGCGGTACGAGGATCAGCGGCACCGTCAGCAGCAACCAACTGCACGCCGCCGACGTACAGGTGGCGGAGCGGTTGTTCAGGTTCAGGACGACGTTGCCGATGGTCCCCCCGAACATGACCAGCGCGAAGACCACCAGGTAGATGTCCTCGAACTGCTGCCAAACGGATTTGTCGGCCTTGCCGCGCCTGATCTTCCGCATCCATCGCCGCAGTTCCTTCGACGCCGGGATCGCGCCGTAGTCTGCCAGGTCGAAGACGGCCGGGCCGTCATTGTGAGGCGCTGTCACGGTAGTGGGGTGAGCGCGACGATCTCGTCCGCCACGGCGTCCACCAGCGCCTGGTCGTGACTGGCGAACAGGATCGCCGTACCGGACTTCTTCTCCGCCACCAGCCGATCCGAAAGCCAGCTGATACCGGCCGTGTCGAGGCGCTGCTCCGGCTCATCGAGCACCAGCAGCTTCCGCGGCCGGACCAGAGCCGTCGCCAACGCCAGCCTGCGCCGCTGCCCGGAGGAAAGCGAACCCGGGAGCTGATCCGCCGCCGGCAGTAGGCCGACGTCGTGCAGCAACGCGTCCACCAGGTCCTCGGGCTCCGGATTGCCGTGCGCCCGGGCCAGCAGGTCCAGGTGCTCGGCCGCGCTCAGGTCCGGGAAGAAGTCGAGGTCGTCGAGCAACGACGCGACGTCGCGCCGGACAACCTCGGCCCGTTCGTCGATCGGCAACCCGTCGAGCAGGATCGCGCCGGCCGCCGGCTCGGCGGAACCGACGATGCACCGCAACACGGTCGTCTTGCCGGCCCCGTTGGGACCGACCAAAGCGATCGCCCGGCCGGCGCGCAGGGTGAAGGTCAGGTCCTCGATCACCGGGCGCTCGGCGTACAGGTGCCTGAGCCCTTTCACCGCCAGCCGGGGCGCGGCCTTGCTCATCGCTTGCGAACCAGGGTCAGACCGTCGCCGATGCCGAGTATCACTACGTCGACCCGCTCATCCTTGGCGATGTGTGCGTTGAACTCCTTGCGGTCCACCGGGTCGTGCTCGTGTACGCCGACCACCCGGCCGCCGGCCAGGGTGTTGTCGAAGAGCAGCAGGCCGTTCGGCCGGATCAGGGGCACCAGTTGCTCGAAGTAGTCGATGTAGCCGGGCTTCTCCGCATCCACGAAGGCGAGGTCCAGAGGTTCGCCGACCGGCAGCGCGGCGGCCGAAGTGTGCGCGTCGCCGATCCGGAGTTCGATCTTCTCCGCGACACCGGCCTTCTCCCAGTACCGCCGGCCGATCGAGGTCCATTCCGCACTGACGTCCAGGCAGATCAGCCGGCCGTCGTCCGGCAGGCCGCGGGCGATCGCCAGCGCGGAGAAGCCGGTGAAGGTGCCGATCTCGACGGCGAGCCGGGCCGACACCAGCCGGGTCAGCATGGTCAGCAGCGCGGCCTGGTCGGCGGTGGTCAGCATCTCCGAGACGCCGCCGAGCGCGCGGGTCTCTTCGACCAGTCCGCGGGCCACCACGTCGAGCGGCATCCCGTGGTCGACCATGTAGTCGTGCAGTTCGCTCGTCACCAATACCTGATTGCCCATCGGATTCCGCCGTCCTCGTCGTTGCCGTTCGTCGCCTGTAGTCTCTACGGGTTACCCAGCCACTCGATCACCACCCCTCCGAGGAGACCCCAGCATGCAGATCGCCATCGCCGGATCGATCGCGACCGACATCCTGATGACGTTCCCCGGACGTTTCAAGGAGCAGTTCCTCGAGGAGCAGATGCACAAGGTGTCACTCTCCTTCCTGGTGGACGAGTTGGTCGTGCATCGCGGCGGTGTGGCCGCGAACATCTGCTACGGAATGGCCCAGCTCGGGCACAGGTCGCTGCTGGTCGGCTCGGCCGGTTCGGACTTCGCGGAGTACCGGGCCGCCCTCGACGCGGCCGGGGTGGACACCGCGCACGTGCGCATCTGCGACCACCTGCACACCGCGCGCTTCACCTGTACGACGGACCAGGACGCGAACCAGATCGCCTCTTTCTACACCGGCGCAATGGCGGAGGCGCGTGAACTCGACCTCGGCGCGATCCACACCGCCGCCGGTGGCATCGACCTGGTGCTGGTCGGCGCCGACGACCCGGACGGCATGCTCCGGCACACCGCCCTGGCCAAGGCCAACGGGATCGACATCGCGGCCGACCCGTCCCAGCAGCTCGCCCGGATGGAGAGGGAGCAGATCCGCGAGCTCATCGACGGCGCGGCGTACCTGTTCAGCAACGAGTACGAGAGCAGCCTGATGGTCCAGAAGTCCGGCTGGAACAACAGCGAGATCCTCGAGCGCGTGGACATCCGGGTGACCACCCACGGCGGCGATGGCGTGGTGATCGAGAACCGCGACGGCATCATCGCGAAGGTCCCGGCCATCCCGACACCCGGCTTGGTCGACCCGACCGGTGGCGGCGACGCGTTCCGCGCGGGTTACCTGACCGGCCGCGCGGC
>JAWWOY010000482.1:0-3482 GCA_033851195.1 Kribbellaceae bacterium
GGGTGTCGGCCGGCCTCAGGACTGGATCGCCTCAGGACTGGATCACTGAGAGCACGTTGCCCGCCGGGTCTTTGAACCAGGCGATCAGCGGGCCTCCGCCACGGTGGATCCCCTTCGCGTCCTGCGATTGGCCGTACTGCTCGAAGGTGACGCCGCGACGGATCAGGTCATCGGCCGCCGCATCGATGTCGTCCACCGGGAAGTTGAGGATGGTGAACGTTGCCGGGGTGTGGTTCGGCTTGGGGTAGACCAGCACCGAGTGGCCGTCGCCGATCTGAAGCTGCAGCATCCCGTTCTCCTCGACTACCTCGAGCCCCAGCGTGTCGCCGTAGAAGGCCCGCGCCGCCGGGATGTCGTCGACCGAGAAACCGCTGAACGCCTGGGTGTTCTTGAACATGTCCGCTCCTCCGTACCAGGTGTGCGCCCGCAAGCGCCTGTCACTCAGTACGTCGAGACGAAAGGAGCAGCCTCGACATGTCCAGCGGCCAGGCGAGCGTCAGTTGTGGAGGGCCGGTCGCTGAGCTCGCTGGTTGGTCGTGCCGGCGGTGACTGAGGCCGACGCCAGGCCGTCGGCAACCGTGTTCAGCAGGCGGACCAGATGGGCCGCGTCGGCCGGACCGAGGATGCCGGCGATCACGTCGAGGACGCGGACCGTCAGGCCGTCCAGCTGGGACAACCGCGCGTGGCCCCTCCCGGTGATGGTGAGCTGCGGGGTGTTCCGGACCAGGCCCATCGCGGCGAGCTCGGCGATGGCCAACTCGGCCTCGGCGGGGGTGGTGCCGACCTGGTCGGCGACTGCGCCCGCAGTGTCCCGCCCGTTCGCGATCGCACTCAGGATGAGGGCCGCCGGCATCTTCATGCCGACCGCGTCCTGCAGGCCGAGGATCAATGGGTGGGCGTGGCCGCGGACCCGCTCCACGGCGTCGAGTAATCGGAGGGCGTCGCTGACATCTCCGATCAGGTGCTCGGTCTGGACGGTGGCGATCCCAGTAGGCGCGACGACCCGGCTAGGGACCGCCAGAGCCTTTGCTCCAGCGTCATCGATGGTCACGCATCCAGCCTACGGAGCACACAAGGCGTTTCGGCGTGTCGGTCTGAACGCTCTTCACCATCACCCGCGAATTCGTCGGAGAACAGATTCTCGACGGGGGAGCGGTCAAGCCACTGACGGAATTCTTGAATTGCTGACCAAGGAGACAACCGGCGCGGTTCTCTGTACCGGGAGATGTCGAGCCTGTCGGTGGCGCTCCGACGTAGGTGGTGTGAGCTGATCCGCGGCTCGACCTGGAGGAGAAGTAATGGCGAAACCTGTTCTCAGCAGCATGTTGCTCGGCAGCACCGATCCCGAGCGGCTGCGGGCCTGGTATTTGGACGGCTTCCGGGCCGAGGTCGATGGGTACGGAAACCTCAACCTCGGCGGATTCGGTCTGGTGATCGAGCGCCGCGACGATGTGGCGGACAAGACCATCGAGCCCGGCCGGGTGATCGTGAACTTCCACGTCGAGGACATCGAGGCCGCCGCCGCCCACCTGAGGGCCCTCGGGGTCACCTGGCTGGCCGAGCCGCAGGACCGCGGTCCGGGCTGGTTCGCGACGCTGGTCGACCCGGACGGCAACTACGTCCAGTTGATCCAGTTCAAGCCGGAGTACTTCGAGTCGGCCTGAAGAGTCAGCCTGAAAGGGGAGCCGGTGGCGGGATCTCCGTCGCGTCGGTGAGGTCGCGGCGGGACCGCCGGGCGAGCGATCTGATCGTCGGAATCCGCTCGGCCGATCCGGCTGCGATGGATCGGATCGGCGATGAGTACGACCGTTGGCCGGGCAATCTCGTCATCTACGACACCTTCTACGAGATCGGGCCGCTGCTCTTCCTGTTCGGCCTGCTGACCTTGGCGATCCTGTTGACAGTCGTCCGGAAGCTACCGGTCTGGAGCCCGATCCTGCTGGTGCTCGGGTTCGTCTTCATCACTATCAACCTCGACCTGATGCCGCTCGGAGCGGCGGCCCTGCTGATCGCGGTGCTCCCGCTGGTGACCAGTAGGCAGCCGGCCTTGCGCGAGGCTGCGCTGCCTGCCGGTTGGGATCAGCGTCAGCAGTAGGACCGGCAGCCATGATCCACGCCGTACGCCGCGCGCGCCCGGGCCACGGCATTGGCCGGGGAGTTGGGTCTGCCATTCCGCCAGGCGTTGAGATAGGGCTGCGGGGCAACGGCCCCTCGCCGGATCCACCATTTACCGGCGGTTGTGGGCCAACTGATGCCGAAGTGCAAGTGAGCCGGCGTATTGCGTGCGCTTCCCGTTTTGCCGGTCAGTCCGAGCACCTGCCCGGCATGGACCTGCAAGCCGGGGCGGACGCTGGCGTTCACGGCCGACAGGTGAGATCCGTAGTAGCGGACGCCGTCTATGCCGATCACGGACACGGACAGGCCGCCGCGGTCGCGCCCGACGTTGGTCCGGGGATTCCAGCGGTCGACGCGAGACACCTCATCGATCCGGCCGTCGACCGGTGAGACGAACTGGCAGCCGACGTGGGTGAAAATGTCTGCCGCCGGGTAGTCGTGATGAGCCTGGGACGCAGTCGCGCGGCATCCCCCCACGGGGAAGACGTACTTGTTCTTGTTCTGGAGCGTCGGAGTGGCCTTCGGCCGAGATGATTCGGAAGGTGACTTCGGCGGCGGCGTGGGTGCCGTGGTTGAGGGCCGGGTGGTGGCTGTGCGTCCGCCAGCGACGGTGACAGTCGGGTTGGCGACAGAGGCTCCCGCCACAGGTTCCGGCGGCTGGCTGAGCGCGCCGGTCGAGGCGAGCACGACCAGGCCGGCACCCGTCACGAATGAGGCCGTCGCGAAGAGCACCAGCCCGAGCCGCTGCCTCACGGGTGCCAGAAGGTGTAGATGGCAGCGGCCGAGTAGACCGTCTCGCACGGTATTCCGTTGCGATCGGCATCCATCTGGTTCGGCTGGCCGTTGATTATTTCACCCCACGCCATTGAAGACCTGTTACCCCTGGTTGTCTACGGCGGCGTGCCGGCGGTGCGATGACGGTTCATCGGACCAACCCCTGATCAACATCTTCGCGTCATCAAGAAAGGCGATGATCCCGCAGGATTTCCGCCAGCCGAGAGGACGCACGATGGGGCACACCCCCGACCATTCGCACGGTCCCAGCACCGAGCACGGCCACGGTCATGGACACGGACACGACCACGACCATCACCACCCGAACACCGAACTGGACGCATCCACTCTGGCCGCGCTTGACGAGTCGGTCCCGGACCGTGACCTCTCGCCGACCGAGGTGTCCCGTCGGTCGCTGCTGCGCTCCGCCGGCATCCTCGGCGGTACCGCTGCCCTTGCTGTCGCAGGTGCCCAGGCCGCAGCCGCCGCGACCCCCAAGTCCGGTACGTCCTGGATCTTCGCGCAGAGCAAGCGTCCCGCGGTCTGGCTGGCGGGTGACCACCACATCCACACCCAGCACAGCTCCGACGCCA
>JAWWOY010000527.1:0-2711 GCA_033851195.1 Kribbellaceae bacterium
TGCTGATCTGTCGCCTGCGCCAGCGCGCGATGCGCCTCGCGCCTTTCATGCGGTGAGGTGGACCGGTAGATCGCCGAGCGGACCAGCGGATGACGAAATGTCACCCGCGCGCCCCATTTCAACAACCCCTCGGACTCTGCGGCGTCCGCCGCCTCGACCCCGATCCCGAGCCGATCGCCCGCCCGCCAGAGCAGCGCCGGGTCGCCAAGAGGCTCGGCGGCGGCCAGCAGTAGGAGCCGCCTGGCCATCAGCGGTAGCGGCGCGATCTGCCGCAGGAAACTCTGCTCGATCCTGCCGGTCAGCGGCAGCGGACCGGCCACGCCGAAGCCGCCGGCTAGCTCCGCGGCCGTCCCCCCGCGGGCCAACTCAAGCAGGGCGAGTGGGTTGCCGCCGGACTCGGCGATGATCCGGTCGCGGACTCGCTGGTCGAGCCGCCCCGGGATGGCCGAGGCCAACAGCGCCCGGGCGTCAGCATCGGACAGCCCCTCAAGCGCCAGCTCAGCAAGGCCGGCGAGGTTGGGCGCTGCGCCGGGATCACGAGTGCCGAATATGACGGCGACGGATTCGGCGTCCAGCCGGCGAGCAACAAAGGCCAGAGCCTGGGCCGAGGCCTGGTCCAGCCACTGCTCATCGTCGATCAGGCACAGCAGCGGCTGGTCCGCGGCCACCTCGCTGAGCAGGCCCAAGACAGCCAGGCCGACCAGGAAACGATCCGGCGCGCTGCCCGACCGTAGGCCGAACGCGACGCCCAGAGCGTCGCGCTGCGGGCCGGGCAGCCGGCCGAGGCGACTCAGCATCGGCGCGCACAGCTGCTGCAGCGCCGCGAAGGGGAGCTCCATCTCGGACTCGACGCCCCACGCGCGTGCCACCTGGAAGTCCGGCGCCGTATCAGCCGCGTAGCTCAGTAGCGCGGTCTTGCCGATGCCGGGCTCGCCACGCACCACCAGCGCCCGGCTGCGGCCCTTCCGGACATCCGCGAGCATCCGGTCGAGGTGAATGCGCTGCTGTCTACGGCCCCATAGCGTCATGCGGTCCCCTGCCCAGGGGCGGCTCCCGGCCATCGTATAGCCGGCACCTCACCCAGCACACGTTGGGGATTGGGCATGCCAGCCATCCGGCCGTATGTGTGGGCGCCCGTAAGATCGACCTCATGGGCGCCGACACCTTTCCCTGGCTCAAGGGGCATGGCACGGAGAACGATTTCGTACTGCTACCTGACTCCGACGGGTCGATACACGGCGACCTCGACCCCTCGGTGGTCCGGTTCCTGTGCGACCGGCACGCCGGCATCGGCGCCGACGGCGTACTGCGGGTGATCGAGGGATCGAAACAGTCGTACGTCGAGGATGGCGGCGACTGGTTCATGGACTACCGCAACGCCGACGGGTCGGTCGGGGAGATGTGCGGCAACGGCGTCCGGGTGTTCGCCCGGTATCTGGCCGAGGCAGGCTTGACCGGGGACAAGCCGGTCCGGGTCGGCACCCGTGCGGGGGTGAGGGAGGTGGTCCTTAACGACGACGGCACCATCACCGTCGACATGGGCGAACCGATCTTTCCCGGACCCCGCGGCATCGTGGTCGAGGCGAACGGGCACCAGTGGCCCGCCCTGCACGTGGACATGGGTAACCCTCACGCCGTGGCCTTCGTGGACGATCTGCGCGAGCCGGGCCACCTGGTGGACCAGCCAAGCTGGTCGCCGGCAACGGCGTACCCGAACGGGGTGAACGTGGAGTTCGTGGTCCGGCGCGGTCCGCACGAGGTGGCGATGCGCGTGCACGAGCGGGGCGTGGGGGAGACGCGGTCCTGTGGGACCGGGACCTGCGCGGTGGCTGTCGCCGCGGCCCGGGCGGCCGGTCAGACGGCGCCCGTCACGTACCGGGTCGACGTACCAGGTGGGACCGTCACGGTCACGTGGCGTGACGATAACCATCTGGAACTGAGCGGACCGGCCGTCGTGCACGCCCGGGGCACGTTCTCGCGAGCCTGGTTGCCCGTCTGAGGGGAATTCGGGTATTCGCCGAGGCGTTGACACAGGGTGTCCGGCATGGCTGGCTGGACGCTTAGGGCCGTAGGGCCCGTAATCGGGTCGCCCGTCCGGGCCACCCGTGCCACGATGGAAGGTATATGACGACCCAATCGAACGCATACGACGAGTCCACCGCCGCCGACCTCGACCTGATGCAGGACGACGTGCTCGACGACGAGCACGACTCGTCGGAGGGCCGTGACCCCCAGACCCCGAACACCGAGGGCCTGGAACTGGAGGAACGCCAGGCGCTGCGGCGCGTGGCCGGCATGTCGACCGAGCTGACGGACATCAGCGAGGTCGAGTACCGCAAACTGCTGCTGGAGCGCGTCGTCCTGGTCGGAGTCTGGACCGACGGCAGCGCCGAAGACGCCGAGAACTCGCTGGCCGAGCTCAAACTGCTCGCCGAGACGGCCGGCTCCGAGGTGCTCGAAGGCCTGATCCAGCGCCGCAAGAAGCCTGACGCCGCCACCTTCATCGGTAGCGGCAAGGTGCAGGACCTGCGCAACCTGGTCGCCTCCCTGGGAGCCGACACGGTGATCGCGGACGGCGAGCTGGCACCCGCCCAGCTGCGCAACCTGGAAGACAAGCTGAAGGTCAAGGTCGTCGACCGGACCGCGCTGATCCTGGACATCTTCGCTCAGCACGCGAAGAGCAAGGAAGGCAAGGCCCAGGTCGAGCTGGC
>JAWWOY010000529.1:0-3602 GCA_033851195.1 Kribbellaceae bacterium
ACCGGCACGCAACGCGGCCGCGAGCTCTTCGGCCGTCTGAAATTCTCTCTCCATGAACATGAATCCGACGCTATTGGCCTGCCGCAGAGGACATAAAATGCCGCTTCGCACAACGGGAAAGTCGAACGGGCCACCTTCACTGCCTATCTGGCCAGATGTTGCCCTAGGCAAGCGTCTGGCGCTACCCCCGGCAAGTTTCGATCAGCTGGCAGAGCCGGCCGGGACGAGCTCGGCGAACAGTGCGCGGACCCTGGCGTCGATCTCGTCGCGGATCGGGCGGACCGCCTCGATACCGCGGCCGGCCGGGTCGTCGAGCTCCCAATCGAGGTACCTCTTGCCCGGGAAGTACGGGCATTCGTCTCCGCAGCCCATGGTGATGACGACGTCGGCGGCCTTCACCGCGTCGTCGGTCAGCGGCTTGGGGAACTCCTTGGAGATGTCCAGCCCCAGCTCGGCCATCGCTTCGACGACGGCGGGGTTGAGCTGATTGGCCGGCTGTGATCCGGCGGACCGTACGACGACCTGTCCGGCGGCGTGGTGGTCGAGTAGGGCGGCGGCCATCTGGGAGCGGCCAGCGTTGTGGATGCAGACGAACAAGACCTCGGGTGTGGTCTCTGACATGACGGTTGCTCCTTCCAGGGAGGTGGCTCAGTTGATGGTGTCGGGATAGAAGCGGCGCCGGGCCCACAGTGACACGTAGACCAGAGCGACCAGGACTGGGACTTCGATCAGGGGGCCGACGACGCCGGCCAGTGCTTGGCCGGAGGTGACGCCGAAGGTGCCGATCGCGACAGCGATGGCGAGTTCGAAGTTGTTGCCGGCCGCGGTGAAGGCCAGGGTCGCGGTCTTGGCGTAGCCGAGGTGCAACCGGTGGCCGAGGGCGAAGGATCCGCCGAACATGATCACGAAGTAGGCCAGCAGCGGCAAGGCGATGCGGGCGACGTCGAGTGGCGCGTTGGTGATCGCGTCGCCTTGCAGGGCGAACAGCATGACGATCGTGAACAGCAGCCCATACAGGGCGACCGGGCCGATCTTGGGCAGGAACCGCGACTCGTACCAGTGGCGGCCGCGGGCCTTCTCCCCGATCGTGCGGGTCAGGTAGCCGGCCAGCAGCGGGATCCCGAGGAACACCAGCACACTCAGCGCGATCGCGCCGATCGAGAACTCCGCACTGGTGGTCTCCAGCCCGAGCCAGCCCGGCAGAGTCTGCAGGTAGAACCAGCCAAGCCCAGCGAACGCGACGATCTGGAAGACGGAGTTGATCGCGACCAGAACGGCGGCGGCTTCGCGATCGCCGCAGGACAGGTCGTTCCAGATCAGCACCATGGCGATACAGCGGGCGAGACCGACAATGACCAGGCCGGTGCGGTACTCCGGCAAGTCGGGCAGCAGCAGCCAGGCCAGCACGAACATCAGCGCTGGGCCGATCACCCAGTTCAGCACCAGCGAGGCGACGAGCAGGCTGCGGTCGCCGGTGACGCGGCTGGTCTCGGTGTAGCGGACCTTCGCCAGTACCGGGTACATCATCAGCAGCAGCCCCATCGCGATCGGCAGGCTCACCGAACCGACCTTGACCGCCTCGAGTGCGCCGTCGAGGCCGGGGATGACCCGGCCAAGGATCAGTCCCAGCGCCATGGCGGCGATGATCCAGACCGCGAGGAACCGGTCGAGGAACGACAGCTTCGCGACGACCGATCCGTCGACACTCGGTGTGGTGGGTGCGGCGGTGTCGGTCATGCGGTGGCTCCGGCGGTCTGGTCGAAGAGCTCGGCCAGCTGCGCGCGGAAGCTGCAGTCGAGCAGCGCGAGTTCTTCGGCAGTTGTGGGCATGACGGACTCTCCAGGTCAGAGCAACGCGGCGGCCGCGGAGATCAGCGGGTCGAGGCGGCGGCTTCGGGGACCGACAGCAGCGCGGAGACCCACTGCATGCGCTCCGGGAGCGGCCAGTAGTAGACCCAGGTACCGCGGCGTTCGCAGTCGACCAGGCCCGCTTGGCGCAGTACCCGAAGGTGGTGGGAGATCGTCGGGCCGGACACGTTGAACTGCCCGGTGAAGTCACATACGCAGATCTCGCCGTCGGCCGAAGCGATGATCGACATCAGCCGCAGCCGGATCGGATCCGACAGCGCCTTGAACACCGCAGAGCCCTCAGCGGCCTGCGCCTCATCCAGCGCCGACACGGAGATCGGCGCGCAGCACCCGCCACTCCGCTGACCGGAAATCTCCTGATTCGACATGCGTCTATCTTGACTCTTGTCTAAACACGATGCAAGGTGGGGTCGCTGATTAGATGAACTTCTACATAGTGGGGATGGGAGACCGATCGTGAGCAAGCAGAACACCGCCGCCATTGCGGCACCGGCGGGACCGGTCGTGGTCATCGGGGCGGGACCGGTGGGTCTGGCTGCGGCCGCGCACCTTGCCGAGCGGAACGTGGACTTCCTGGTACTCGAATCAGGACCCGGAGTTGCAGCCGCGATCGAGGAATGGAGGCAGGTGAAGCTGTTCAGCCCGTGGCGCTACGACATCGACTCCGCCGCCCGCCGCCTGCTCGAACAGGCCGGATGGGTCGAGCCTGATCTTGGGCAGCTGCCGACCGGTGGCGACTTGATCGACTTCTACCTCGAACCGCTGACGAAGACCCCGCAGCTGAACGACCGGATCCGCTACAACGCGGCTGTCGTCGCGGTCACCCGGGCCGGATTCGACCGCGTCCGTACGGCGGGCCGCGAGCAAGCGCCGTTCCTGATCCGGCTGGCCGACGGCACCGAGATCCTCGCCTCAGCGGTGATCGACGCCGCGGGGACGTGGCGGCGCCCGAACGTGCTCGGTGGCTCCGGCATCCCGGCCCGCGGCGAAGCTGACGTCGTCGAGGACATCGCCCACGCCCTGCCCGACGTACTCGGACGTGACCGTGATCGGTACGCCGGACGCCGCACGGCGGTCGTCGGCGCCGGCCACTCGGCCGCCACGACCCTGCTGGACCTCGGCGCGCTCGCCGAGGAGGTTCCCGGCACCGAGATCGTCTGGGTGGTGCGCGGCTCCGACCAGGCCCGTACCTACGGCGGCGGCGAGGCCGACGAGCTGCCCGCCCGCGGGGCACTGGGCAGCCGGTTGAAGAAGCTCGTCCAGTCCGGTCAGGTAGAGCTCGTGAGCAGCTTCCGGATCGAAGCTGCCTCCCGCACCGGCGACGGCCAGGTCGAGCTGGCGGCTGGGGAGCAGCGCGTGGTCGCCGACACCGTGGTCAACTCGACCGGGTTCCGGCCCGACCACGACATGGTCGGCGAACTGCGCCTCGACCTCGACTCGATCATGGGCTCGACCCGAGCACTCGCGCCGTTGATCGACCCGAACCAGCACTCCTGTGGCACGGTCCCGCCGCACGGCGTCGACGAGCTTGCTCACCCCGAGCCCAGCTACTACGCGGTCGGAGCCAAGTCCTACGGCCGGGCGCCAACATTCCTGCTCGCCACCGGCTACGAGCAAGCCCGCTCAGTCGTCGCCGCACTCGCCGGTGACTGGAAAGCAGCCCGCGACGTACAGCTCGACCTGCCCGATACCGGCGTCTGTTCGTCGGACCTCGCCTACGGCGACGCCAGCGAC
>JAWWOY010000564.1:0-8699 GCA_033851195.1 Kribbellaceae bacterium
CTCCGGCATCGCGGGAGCGGTAGACCCGGCACTTCGCGTCGGCCGGAATCCTGTTGGCGTCGGCGATCAGCGGGAAGACGTAGACCGTCTCCGGCTCGTGCGGGTGGACCGCGATCGGGAAACCGAAGTCGGCGGGCAGACCGTCCGCGATCGACTTCCAGATCGCTCCCCCGTCGTCAGTGCGGTAGACGCCGTGGTGATTCTGCGCGAACATCCGGTCCGGCTGCGCCGCGTTCGAGGCGATCTTGTGCACGCACTGGCCGAACTCCGGCCACGGGTCCGGCTGGTAGGGCGCCTTGATCCCCTTATTGGCCGGGGACCACGACTCGCCACCGTCGGCTGTCCGGTAGACCCCTCCGGTCGACATCGCCACGCTGACCTGCCGCGGGTCCGTCGGATGCGGCAGCACCGTGTGGATCGCCTGACCGCCGTAGCCGGCACCCCACTGCTCCCGGTGCGGGTGATCCCACAGGCCGCGGACGAGCTCGAAGGTGACTCCCCTGTCGGTCGACTTCCAGAGCGCAGACGGCTGGGTGCCCGCGTAGACGACGTCCGGCTGGTTGGCCGGCCCGGGCTGGATCTGCCAGACCCGCTCGAGCGAAGCGTCCGCATCCTTGGGGAACCCGATCGACCCCTCCGGCGGCTCGTCCCAGGTCTGGCCGAGGTCGTCGGAGTGGAACACGGCCGGCCCCCAGTGCTCGCTGGTCCCGCCCGCGAACAGCCGCGGCCGGTCGCCGCGCGCGTCGATGCCGACCGAGTACACCCCTTGCATCTCGAACTGCGGCCCGTCGAGCTCCCATTTCCGGCGCTCGGCGTCGCTCCGTCCGATCCAGAGCCCCTTCTTGGTGCCGATAAGCAGTACAGCCTCGGACATCGTCGTCCCCCTCTTCTTCTGCCTTGGTCAGCGGGGCGGCCCCGCTGACATCTTTCAGCGTGGCGGGCCTGCCACCACATTGATGAGCGGCTCGCCCTTCGCGTACCGCTCGAGCTGGGCGCGGACCAGCCGCGCCACCCGCGGCGCGAACGCAGTCGACGCACCACCACGGTGCGGGTTGATCAGCACGTTCGGAGCAGACCACAGCGGGTGCCCGGCAGGCAACGGCTCGGGATCCGTCACGTCCAGCGCTGCCGAGATCCTGCCATTGCCCAGCTCCGCGATCAACGCCTCGGTGTCCACGACAACACCACGAGCGACGTTCACCAGCAGGGCGCCGTCCTTGAGCTGGGCGAGGAAGTTGCCGTCGACCATGCCGCGGGTCTGATCGGTCGCCGGGGTCAGCACCACGACGACGTCGGCCTTCGGCAGCAACTCGGGCAGCTCGCTGATCGGCGAGACACCGTCGCGAGCCCGGCGGGCCACCCGGATCACGTCGCACTCGAACCCCGCCAGCCGCCGCTCCAGCGCCTCCCCGATCGAGCCGTAGCCGAGGATCAGTACGGTCCGGTCCGCCAGCGAGTCGTCGATCTCCGGGTACGACGGCCAGAGCCCGCGCTCCTGGTTACGCACCGCGCGCGGCAACCGCCGGTACATCGCGAGGATCAGCCCGACCGCCAGCTCCGCCGTGGACGCGTCGTGCACGCCCCGGGCGTTGCACAAGGTCACACCATCGGCGAGATGCGGCAGGAAGTTCTCGAAGCCGGCGGTCTGGGTCTGGACCACCTTGAGGGCGGGCATCTCCTTGATGATGTCCACCACCGCGGAGTTGCCCAGGTAGTTCGGAACATAGAACTCGACCGACCCGAGCGAGGGCGGCCGCTCACCGCCCGCGTAGAAGTCGACATCGAATCCCGCCGGCAAGCCACCGAGGAAGCTGTCCGGGTCCTCCCACGGCAGCCAAGTCTTCACCGCATCAGCCATGGCCCGAACCTACCCGCCGCCTCGGACAATTCGTTGCCGGGGACCGGCCGACGAACCACTGGACCGAGTGGTCCTGAAGCGCGCTCGAACCTGACGAACCGCCGCTGGACAATTCCGTGCCGGACCCGGTCGATAGTCGTAGGCTAGTTAGGTGCCCTCGACATCGGATGTTGCCTCGTCCCTGGATCACGAAGCGGCTGTCGAGCGGCTGCGTTCGTCTTATCAGCGGATCCCGGCCGGGCAACCGGTCCGGCTGGCCAAGCGCAGTTCGAACCTGTTCCGCCCGCGCACCCAGGTGGACACCCCCGGCCTCGACGTCTCCGGTCTGACCGGCGTCATCAGCGTCGACCCGCAGGCGCGCACCGCCGACGTACAGGGCATGTGCACGTATGAGGACCTGGTTGCCGCCACCCTCCCGCACGGACTGACGCCGATGGTGGTGCCGCAACTGCGCACGATCACTCTCGGTGGCGCCGTCACCGGGCTGGGCATCGAGTCGTCGTCGTTCCGGGCCGGCCTGCCGCATGAGTCCGTGCTGGAACTCGACATTCTCACCGGCGCGGGGGACCTCATCACCGTCCGTCCCGAGGGTGAGCACGCCGACCTGTTCAGGACCTTCCCCAACTCCTACGGTTCGCTCGGCTACGCCACCCGGCTACGGATCGAGCTCGACCGCATCTCCCCGTACGTCGCCTTGCGACACGTCCGCCTGACTCTCGACGGGCTGGCTCCGGCGATCGAGGCAATCATTGCCGACGGCACCTATGACGGCGAGCCGGTGGACTTCGTCGACGGTGTTGCCTTCAGCCCCGATGAGGCGTATCTCACTCTCGGCCGCAACAGCGACGCCGCGATCCGGACCAGCGACTACACCGGCCAGCAGATCTTCTACCGCTCGATCCAGCAACGGTCGACGGACTTCCTCACCGCCAACGACTACCTCTGGCGCTGGGACACCGACTGGTTCTGGTGTTCGTCCGCGTTCGGCGCCCAGAACCCGACTATCCGACGCCTCTGGCCGCGGCGGTTCCGGCGCAGCGACGTCTATCACAAGCTCGTCGGGCTGGAGAATCGCTACCACGTTGCCGCGCGCATCGATCGCCGCCGCGGCAAGCCCGGGCGCGAGCGGGTGGTCCAGGACGTCGAGATCCCGGCTGCGCAGCTGGCGGGATTCCTCCGCTGGTTCGACGCCGAGGTCGGGATGCGCCCGGTCTGGCTCTGCCCGCTGCGGTTGCGCGACGTGTCCGGACCTGGCTCCGCGACGGCTTGGCCGCTCTACCCGCTGGCTCCGGACAGTACCTATGTGAACGTCGGCTTCTGGGGCACGGTCCCGATCGCCCCGGGCGCCGCGGACGGAGATGTGAACCGGCGCATCGAAGCCGCAGTCGCGGACTTCGACGGCCACAAGTCGCTGTACTCCGATGCGTACTACGACCGAGACACGTTCGACCAGCTCTACAACGTCCCGGCCCTCACCGAGGTGAAGCAACGCTACGACCCCGATGCCCGCTTGACCGGGCTCTACGAGAAGGCGGTAACGCGCCGATGACGGCAACGATCAACCCGACGCAGGTTTCGATCGCAGGAGCGCTCACGGCGGTGGCACCGGGCGGCTTGCCGTTCCGCTTCACCGCGTATGACGGCAGTGCGGCCGGCCCCGAGGATGCTGCGATCCACATGCACCTCGCCACCGAGCGCGGGCTGTCCTACGTTCTCACCGCACCGGGCGACCTCGGCCTGGTGCGCGCCTACGTGCAGGACGACCTGCAGATCGAGGGCACCCACCCGGGCAACCCGTACAACCTGATGAAGATGATGCTCAACCAGGTCAACTTCGAGCGCCCCACCCCGGCGGAAGCCCTGCGCATCGTCCGCGGTCTCGGCTGGAGTCACCTCAAGCCGCCGCCTCCGCCGCCCCAGGAGCGGCTGCCGAAGTGGCGTCGTACCTTCGAAGGTCTGCGGCACTCCCGCACCCGCGACAAGGCCGCGATCCACCACCACTACGACGTGTCGAACACGTTCTACGAGTGGATCCTCGGCCCGTCGATGACGTACACCTGCGCGGTCTTCCCGTCGTACGACGCAACGCTGGAGGAGGCGCAGTACGAGAAGTACGACCTGGTCGCCCGCAAACTCGACCTCAAGGCCGGGCAGCGTCTGCTCGATGTCGGCTGCGGCTGGGGCGGCATGGTCCGGCACGCCGCTCGCGAGTACGGCGTCAAGGCGATCGGCGTGACACTGTCCCAGGCACAGGCCGAGTGGGCTGCCGCCGCCATCAAGCGCGAGGGGCTCGAAGACCTTGCGGAGGTGCGCTTCTCCGACTACCGGGACGTGTCCGAGCGGGACTTCGACGCGATCAGCTCCATCGGGCTGACCGAACACATCGGCGTGCGGAACTACCCGTCCTACTTCGGCTTCCTGCTGGATCGGCTCAAACCGGGCGGGCGGCTGCTGAACCACACGATCACGCGACCGGACAATCGGTTCCGCGCCACCGGCGCGTTCATCGATCGCTACATCTTCCCGGACGGCGAGCTGATCGGGTCGGGCCGGGTCATCGCCGACGCCCAGGACGCCGGCTTCGAAGTACGGCACGAGGAGAACCTGCGCGAGCACTACGCGATGACGCTGGCCGGCTGGTCGGACAACCTGGTGAAGCACTGGGACAAGGCCGTCGCCGAGGTCGGCTACGGAACCGCGAAGGTGTGGGGGCTGTACCTGGCGGCCTGCCGGGTCGGCTTCGAACGCAACAACACCCAGCTTCACCAGGTCCTCGCTGTCAAACTCGACGCCGACGCCAACGCCCACTTCCCCCTCCGCCCCAACTGGGGCAGCTAACCCATCGGCTGGCCGCTGGTGTTCGCCGGGTCGCGGCCCGCACGCAGGGCAGGTTCATCCAGTCTGTGTGATGTCTCGATGGTGCAGGCGGCACAGGATGGCTTTGTGAGGTCGAATTCGATCAGACGGCGACTGGCGGCGATCGTCGCGCTGCTGGTGGGGTCGGCGACGGTCGTGCTCGGCGTCGCGGACTCTGTGAGCCAGTTTCCGCGCGGCCTTGGTCTGCTGAGCTGTGTGGTGATCGCCGGTGTGGCAGCTTGGTACGGAGTGCTGCGGCGGGGGACCGCCCGGGTGGCGGGGCTGACCGTGGCCGGCCTGGCGGTTATCGGCGCGCTGGGCCTCGTTCTTGCCGGTGGGGGGCTCCTCGTCGATCTTCTCGTCGTGGCCGGGCTCCTGGTCTGTCTGGCAGCGGTGCGTGCCACCCTTGCCGTCCACGTGGAGCTGCCCCGTGTCCCGGCTCCGCACCGACCGGTGCTGTTCTTCAACCCACGCTCCGGTGGGGGAAAGGCAGCGCGCTTCGCACTCGCCAAGCAGGCGCGCAACCGTGGGATCGAGCCGATCGAACTGAAGGCCGGGGACGAGCTCGAAGTCCTCGTCCGCGGCGCGGTCGAGAGCGGCGCTGACGGGCTCGCAATGGCCGGCGGGGACGGCTCGCAGGCGATCGTCGCCGCGATCGCCGCCGAGTTCTCGCTGCCGTACGCCTGCGTGCCCGCCGGCACGCGCAACCACTTCGCGCTCGACCTCGGGGTCGATCGCGACGATGTCGTCGGCGCTCTCGACGCCTTCGTCGACGGCGGCGAGCGGCGAGTGGACCTCGCCGAGGTCAACGGCCGCGTGTTCGTCAACAACGTGTCGCTGGGTCTCTACGCCGAGGCGGTCCAGCGCACTGGCTACCGCGCCGCCAAGCTCCGGACCCTGCTCGACACCGTGCCCGACGCGCTCGGACCCGGTGGCGGCGATCTCGATCTGCACTGGCGGGGGCCAGGCGGACACGGACACCGCGGGGGTGCTGCCGTGCTCGTCTCCAACAACCGCTACCGCCTCGGTCGTGCGGTCGGCTCTGGCACGCGTCCGCGCATCGACGACGGCATGCTCGGTATCACCGTCGTGGGGGCGCCCTCCGGTCGCGGTAAGCGAGGCCTTCTTCAGCGTCCTTGGCGCGAGTGGTCCGCTGCCTCCTTCGAGGTCGATGCCGAGCGGCCGCTGCCAGCAGGCGTCGACGGGGAGGCGCTCGTCTTCGATGCGCCGCTGCAGTTTCGCATTCGGCCCGGAGTTCTCCGGGTGCGGATCGCGCACCAGCACCCGGGCTCATCGCCCTCAGCGATGGCTCCTGAGGGCATCCGCGCCGGCCTGGTCGAGTTGGTGCGAATCGCCCTCGGCCTTGACCGGGAATCAGCAAGTTCAACACGTTGGAGGCTGTAATGGACCTGATGGAGATCAAAGAGAAGGAGTTGCTGAGCCGAGAGGCCGCCGCCGCCCGCTTGCACTCTCTCGCCGACGCGCTGGCCAAGGACAACGAGGTCGAGTTCGACCGTGGCGGCCTGCGGGTCAAGGTGCACGTTCCCGACGAGGTGCAGTTCAAGCTCGAGATCGAGATCGGGGACGACGGGAGCGAGCTCGAGGTCGAGCTCACCTGGTGACCGATGACCGTTTGTCAGGGAGGGGCGGCGCGCAGCCGGGTTTCGTCGCTGCTGCGCCGCCTCGCTGGTTACGACCGTGCTCTGTACCGATCGGTGGCGCGTCTGCCCACACCCCTGATGGATGAGCCGCTGAGGCGGGTGTCCGACTTCGCCGACTTCTCCAAGCCGTGGTTCCTCGTTGCCGGCGCCCTTGCGCTGCTCGGCGGCCCGCGGGGTCGACGCGCCGCCCTCGCGGGGCTCACGGCGGTCGGGGCGACGTCCCTAGTGGTGAACCAGCCCATGAAGATGGCGGGCGAACGCCGCCGACCCGACCGGGATGGGCTCGGCGTCCCCGAGCATCGATGGGTGCGCATGCCCTCCTCGGGATCCTTTCCCTCCGGACACTCCGCGTCCGCTGTGGCCTTCGCCGTTGCCGTCGGAGACGTCCTACCCGCGCTCCGGCCGGCGTTGCGGGTGGCAGCGTTGGTCGTCGCGTTCTCACGGGTGTACACAGGGGTGCATTACCCGAGTGACGTTCTCGTCGGGGCGACCGCAGGGGCGCTGTTCGGGCGGTTGGCCCCGCGTCTGGCGCTCCGATTCCGGTGGCCACCCGCGACGAAATAGTCTTTTGCGAATCAACCGCTGCCACAACCGCTGCCACCGCCCGGCAGAACTGTCGATAACAGGGAGCTTCAGAAGGCGATGACCGCACTCTCACGGACCACTCGCGCGCTGTGCGCGCTTGTCACCACTGCGACATTGGCAGCGGCGTGCTCGGGCGGATATGGCGATGCCAGCCCCTCCATCTCGACGCGTTCGGCGAGTACGTCGACCAGTGCGCCGGTCAGTCCGGTGAAGCTGGCCGTTGCGGACACGATCGCCACCGGGATGCAGGTGCCCTGGGGGCTGGCCTTCCTGCCGGACAAGACCGCGCTGATGGCTGAACGGGACTCCGCCAAGGTCAGGCACATCGTCGGCACACGGGTCACCGAGGTCGGCACCGTGCCCGGGGTGGACCCGTCGTCCGAAGGCGGTCTGCTCGGCCTTGCCGTCGACCCGCAATTCTCGTCCCGGCCGTATGTCTATGCCTACTACAGCACCGGCGCCGACAACCGGATCGCGCGGCTGACGTGGCGCAACAACCAGATCGTGGACCCGCAGGTCATCCTCGACGGCATCCCGATGTCCGCCGTACACAATGGTGGCCGGCTCCGGTTCGGTCCCGACGGTTTCCTGTATGTCGGAACTGGCGACGGGGGGGAGGGGCGCAATTCACAGGACGACAAGAGCCTTGGCGGCAAGATCCTCCGCATCACCACCGACGGCAAGCCGGCGCCGGGCAATCCCGACCCCGCCTCGCCGGTCTTCACCAAGGGGCACCGCAACGTGCAGGGCCTCGCCTTCGACGGCAACCAGTTGTACGCCTCCGAGTTCGGGCAGGCCACCTGGGACGAACTCAACGTCATCCACGCAGGAGAGAACTACGGCTGGCCCGCCGCCGAAGGCGCCAGCCACCTCGACGGCCTGGTCGACCCGATCGCCCAATGGCGCACCAACGAGGCCTCTCCGTCGGGCATTGCCTTTGCCCACGGCTACATCTTCATGGCGGGCTTACACGGCGAACGCCTGTGGGCGATCCCGGTCGCCGACGGGCGCTGCACAGGCGAGCCGGTGGCCTTCTTCACACACCAATTCGGGCGGCTTCGCACGGTGGAGGCCGCGCCGGACGGCTCGCTGTGGCTGACCACCTCGAACACCGACGGACGCGGCCACCCGCGCGCGGGCGACGACCGCATCCTCCGCGTCACCATCAGCCAGTAGGCGAATGTCGCCCGGCAACGCCTCGGTCAGATGCCGAGCTTCGCGTTGACCAGTTCGCGGACCTTCGCCGCGTCGGCCTGGCCGCGCATGTCCTTCATCACGGCGCCGATCAGGGCGCCGGCCGCGGCAGGCTTGCCGGACCGGACCTTCTCGACCACGTCCGGGTTGGCCGCGATCGCGCGGTCGACGGCCTCCCCCAGAGCCGAGTCGTCGGAGACCAGGGCCAGGCCTCGAGCCGCGATGATCTCGGCCGGGGTGCCTTCGCCCTTCACCAAGCCGTCGAAGACCTGGCGGGCGAGCTTGTCGTTCAGCGCGCCCTCGTCGACCAGCTTCTGCACCTCGGCGATCTGCGCCGGGCCGACCCCCAGGTCGTCCAGCTCCTTGCCGGCCTCGTTGGCCGCGCGGGCCAGTTCGCCGAGCCACCACTTCTTGGCCCCCGCCGGAGCGACGCCGAGGCCGACGGTCCGCTCGATCAGGGTCTGCGCGTTGCCGTTGACGACGTCGCGCATCTCCAGATCCGTGAAGCCCCACTCGGTCTGCAGCCGCAGCCGCTTCGCGGGCGG
>JAWWOY010000597.1:0-8761 GCA_033851195.1 Kribbellaceae bacterium
ACCGGCTGATCCCAGCGGTACGGCGTCCCGGACAGCCATCGGGCGCTTGAGCAAAGCCTGGAAGGGTTCGTCTTTGGTAGAACCCCAGGTGAAGTCCGCGAACGAGGCCGCCGGAACTACCAGCACACTGCCGCTGGTTTGCTGACTATCGAGCCACGCGGCTGCCTCCCGCCAGTGCGCCGGTATGGCGGTATATCCCTCAGGTCGCGGTAGCTGAGCGAGGATGGCTGGGCTGGCTATCGAAACGGTCAGACAGGCCGCTAGTGCCGGCACTACCCAACGCGGGATGCCTCGAGCGGTCACCCAGCTCGTCAATCGGGTTAGCGCGTGGGCAGCAGCCAGAGTGAGCGGCAGGCGCACGACCAGCTCGAACTTGTGCGTGTTGCGCAGCGCCGCCAGAGGTCCGTCTAGCAAGCTGTGCAGCTGGGGAGCTAGTGGCGAGCCGGCAGCACCTGCATGGCCAAGCGTCAGCAATAGCAGGCCAGTAGCCATGCCGAGAGCCAGAAAGCCGCGATGCTTCAGCGATCCCATCGCCAGCCCGGCTAGCCCTAGCAGCGCGACCAGAGCGGACTGCAGGATCAGGGTCGGCTGGGTGACGAACAACCATCCCGCCGGCCAGGAAGGACCGCCACCTGTCGACAAGAAGTTGAGCCACTGCGAGGTGCCGCGGAACGACTCGAAAACACTTGCCGTCGCCGTCGTCACCGAGGCGTCCTCGATCCAGTCGAGGAACGGCGGGCTGTAGCTGCCGAGCAGCACCAGCGGGACCAACCACCAGAACGAGACCGCCGCCACGCAACCCAGCCAGCCAGCTGCGATCTTCAGCGTCGAGCGATCCAGCCGACGCGTGATGAGCCACAGCGCCGGCAGCACCAAGGTGGCCCCGGTGGCGACTGCGTTGACTCCTCCGACCAGTCCGAAGGCCACGGCGGACCAGCCGACCGACCACCACTCCGAACGTGCCCGTGCCGTCACCAGCGGCAACAGCACCCACGGAGCCATTGCTAGCGGCCATACCTCAATGGAGGTGACCGCTACCTCTCCAAGCATCCGCGGGCTCAACGCATAAAGCAGGGCCACCACGAACCGGGCCCACAGCGCGCCGTACCCGAAAGCACCGCAGAGCTTCCACACACCCAGGAAGGCAACGCACAGCACGAACGACCACCACAGCCGCTGCGTCACCCAGTCAGGCACAGTCAGTAGATCCAGAAACCAGTGGAAAGGACCCATCGGGAGCAGATAGCCGTAAGCCTGGTTCTGCAACTGGCCGAACGCGCCCTGCGGGTCCCACAAATGCAGCGAGCGGGCCAGGAAACCGCCCGGGTCTGCAGTGAGGTCCAGCTTGGTGTCCGGCACCACCTTGCCCGGCGCCTGGTGGAAGCAGAGCGCAATCAGGACCAGACAGCCCAGTACGAGCCTCGCCCGCCAGACCGCCTGCTCCGAATTCTGTCCGTTCGGCTGCTTCATCGGCGCCGTAGCACCAGGACAAGGTTCCAGGTCGCGAACTCCCGCAGCCCCGGCACAGCCAGTACGCCGTACGCCCAGCGCGGGTGGTAGCGCGGCAGTGCGGCCACTAGCTCCGCGTCAGCGCATTGTCGGGCCCAGCGCAGCCCACTGGCCACGGTGATCGGGAACAGCGACTCCCCGAACCGGTTCTTCGGGGGGTGGCCGTGCTGGCGTTCGTAGCGCTCTGCAGCGCGGTGGCCGCCGAGGAAGTGCCAGGGTGCCGTCTCGTGGCCGCCGTGCAGGCCCCACCAGCCGGTATACGAGAGGAAGATCGTGCCACCCGGCCGGGTGACCCGCACCATCTCGTCAGCCATCAGCCACGGGTCCGGCACGTGCTCCAGCACGTTGGACGAGAAGCAGACGTCGACCTCATGGTCCCGGATCGGCAGCGCCATCCCACTGGCCAGGACAGTGCCGGGCACTGGGCCGCCACGGCCGCTCAGCTCACCCAGGTCGGAGTCAATCGCGTAGTACGTCGCACCGGTCGCTCGGAAGGCATCGGCGAAGTATCCCGGGCCACCGCCCACGTCGAGCATCGTCGCGCCATCCAGGTCGACGTACGAGGAAAGCTGCCCGACGGAGTCCGCCGCGAGAGTGCCGTAGAAGTGGTCCGGGTCGGTCTGTTCGACCCCGAAAGCCCGGAACAACCTGACCGCGCGGCCCAGGTCAGCACCCCACCGCGCAGGCGTTCGCCAGCCGGAGTGCTCCCCGGCAGTAGTGGGACCACGCACTCCGGACACAGCGGGACGATAACCGATATCGCGAGATCTGGTGGTCATCGTTACTCTCTGCTAACGTCCCGGCCCAATACCCCGGGGGCGGGGGCTACAGGGGTGGGGGACGAAGGGTGCGCGAGCGGACCGTGCTGTTACTCAACTGGCGGGACACGACGAATCCGGAAGGCGGGGGCTCCGAGCGCTATGTAGAAGAGGTCGCCACCGGCCTTGCCAGGCTTGGCTGGGCGGTGACCGTGCTATGCGCGGCGTACCCCGGCAGCCCGCGCGAGGCCCAGCGGCAGGACGTGCTGTACCTGTACCGAGGCAGCAAAGTCAGCGTGTATGCCCGCGGGCTCTGGCACACCTTCCGCCGTCGGCCGGGCCACGTGGTCGACGTACAGAACGGCCTACCTTTCTTTACCCGGCTCGTCCGTCGTACTGGCGTGGTGGTGCTCGTCCATCACGTGCACCAGGAACAATGGCCCGTGGTCTATCCGGGCTGGCGTGGCCAGCTCGGCTGGTGGTTGGAATCGAGGGTCGCACCGTGGGTTTATCGGGACTGTCGATACGTCACGGTGTCCGGGGCGTCGCGCGCCGAATTGCTACAGCTAGGAGTCGACGCTGCCAGGATCGACGTCGTACACAACGGCACTGATCCGGCACCGCCCCGGCAGCGTCCACGTGCTTCCGTGCCCACAGTGGTCTGTGTCGGCCGGATCGTGCCGCACAAGCAAGTCGAACACGCCGTGGACGCCATCGCGCTGGCTCGGCTGCGCTTGCCGGACGCGCGGCTCGTCATAGTCGGCTCTGGGTGGTGGGAGCCTTCCTTGCAGGACTACGTGCTCGAGCGTGGGCTCGGGGAGGCAGTGGAGTTCCGCGGCCACGTCAGCGAGGCCGACAAGCACGCCGCGTACGACGAGGCGTGGGTACTCGCGCTACCAAGCCTGAAGGAGGGCTGGGGCCTGGTCGTCGGAGAGGCCGCTGCCCACGGCGTACCGGCGGTCGCCTATCGCAGTGCAGGCGGCCCGACCGGATCGGTCCACGATGGCCACTCCGGGATCCTGGTGGACGATCATGCCGACTTCTGCACAGTCATCACGTCGCTCCTGCAGAACGAGGCAGCGCGAACGCGCCTGTCGACCGGCGCGACAGAGACCGCCGGCCACTTCAGCTGGGCGGCCACCGTCAACTCCTTCGACCGCGTCCTCACCGGCCAAGCGGTCACCGACACCCCCGACCGTCCCCTGGCCGTACCCGAGGCCGGCTGACGCACCCCGAGAACGTATCGCGGAAAAGATGTTCTACATCAAATTCGCGATACGGATTTGCTGGGGTTACTTGTTGCCGTACGCGACGATCGGGGTGTCCGTCTGGCTCTTGCCCGGGGGTGGAGTGGGGTCGTCCTTCACCGACTGGACAACCCCGACGACCGTGGTGGTCGCAACTGCCAGGCCGGCGAAGACCGCAATCGCCGCACCGATCAGTGTTCCCATGAAATGAGTCCCCTCCCGATGAGTAACCGGATAGTAACAATCGGCCAGTGGCTGCGCTAGAGGCTGATCACCGCGCGTGTCGGCGGATGATCAAACGTAGAACGGCTGCTGCGACGGGGACGGCGGCGACAAGCCAAGCAGCCAGTACGGCCGCGACTGCCCAAGACCTGTCGGGTTGTGGAGTTGGCTGGCCGTCGAGGCGGTAGACCGCCACGGATGGTCCGCTGAACACCTGTGTCAGGCCGGGGATGGTCGGTGCGGGCCCGCCGGCTTCCCGGTCCACCACGAGCCACCCGACCCCTTGGCGGAGCAGCACCGGGGTCGGGTCGGCTTTGGCGCGCAGTACTGTCGCTATCGCCCTGGCTCTCGGGTCTTCGCCTGCTAGGCGCCTCCCGGCCACGATGAGCTCGTCCGGTACCACCGACGGTCTGGTGAAGTACCGAGGCATCGGATCCAATACCGGCCGCCGCCCGTTCCACGCCGGGGCCCGGTACGCCTCGAACGGCCAAGGGATGAACTCCCCCGGTCGCGGGTCAGCCGCCAACACCTGCCGTGCCTGCTTCCAGTCCGCCGGGTAATGCGACACCCCCAGCCCGTCACCACCAGCAAGACCTGGCAGCGCTGCAACCGGTAACAGCATCGCCGTAGACCCAAGCACCCCTGCCAACCATCCCCGCCGCACAACGGCTAGTAGAGCGGCTGCGCTAGTTCCGAAGCCGACAGCCTCCAGGAGAGCCAGCGGGCTGAGGTAGCGCTGGCCGTCGCGGAACAGGCCGGCTCCTGGTACCTCCGTCACCAGCCGGGCAAAGGCATCCGGAGCCACCACACCAGCTAGAGCGATCCCCAGGGCCAGCATGCCAGCAACGACCAGTGGTGCTGCTGTGCCGTGATCCCGGCGCCACCACACGGCTATGCCAGCAGCAACAGCCAAGAGCATCGCAAAGCCGAGCACCAAGGTGACAGTCTCGCCGCGGCCGGCAGGAACCACATCTGCGTTCCACACTCCGCCGAGGGTGAGCAACGTGGGCAGTACGCCGCCGTACCCTTCGTCGCGTGCCGCAAAGGCCACAACCGCCGCCGGATCGGAGGTAGCTGCCGTACTGCGCGCCAACCCCGCCACTAGCCACGGACCATTCATTACTGCCGCACAGACGAGTGGCACTGTTCTAGACCGCAAAGACGTCACAGCGCCAGGCCAGAGCAGTACAACCGCCGCCACTACCAGACCGGTCATCCCGCCGGATGCAGTGAGCGCACAAGCCGCAGCCGCCAGCACGAAGCCAGGCCAGCCGGGCCCACGGCGCAACCTGAACGCAGACCGAACCAGCCACGGCAGGGCGGCGTACCCGAGTAGGAGCGCCCAGGCACCCAGGTGGAACCTCTCGGCCACGAATGGATTCCACACGTAGAGAGCACCTGCCGCGCATCCTGGCAGCGGGCCGCCGAGCCGCAACTCACGCCACAGTGCGGTCATCCCCCACCCGGCCACCAGCGGCACTGCCAGCAGCAGCATTTTGCCGAGTACGAGGCCACCGGCGACCTCGTCCAGTACGGCCACGATCACGTCCGAGGGGACCGCCCGGGGCAAGGCCGTTGTGACACCGAAGAGATCAAGCCTTAGCGTGAGGTCCGGAACGAACACCAGGTCGTAGCCGACCACGAAGCCAGGAGCCAGCAACGGGACAGTGATCAGCACAGTGAGGAGAACCGGCCAAGACCACACCAGCAGCCGGGTCGTACGCCCCTCCACGACCGCCTCCTCGCAGTACTGTTCCAGCGCAACCTACCGGTCGGGCCAGCCAGCTGAGCCGATCAGCACCATCCGACCCGCGAGCAGACGAGCAGAAGAGACGCCGCATGACCTCTGACACGACTCCCGAGCAGCAACCGGCGGCGCCGCGCCTGGCCTTCTTGCGCAGTGCCACCGTCGTAGCGGTCGGCATGGCCATCATGAACGTGGCTGCCTACGGCTTCACCTTGATCGCGGTACACGCGCTGATCCCTGAGCAGTTCGGTGCCGTAACCGCCCTGCTCGGCCTGCTGCTGATCGGCAACGTGGCCTCGCTGGGCCTGCAGGCCTCCGGCGCGCGGCGGATCGCGACCCACACCGGTCCCGGCGAAGCGAGCCTCGCGGATGCGCTGCTGAAGGCGGGCCGCAGGGCAGCGCTCGGCCTGACAATCGTCTGCCTGGTAGCCACTCCGCTGTTCATGTGGCTGCTGCACATCGACTCGCCTCTGGCGGCTCTACTGGTCGCGCCGACGCTCGGTTGCCTGACCTTGATGGGCTCGCAGCTCGGCGTCCTGCAGGGCGGCCAGAACTGGACCGAACTGGCCCTGGTCTATACCTCGACCGGCATCGGCCGACTGGCCTTCGGCGGCATCGCGTTGCTGATCCACCCGAGCCTGACTGCCGCGATGCTCGGCCTCGCCCTCGGCGCCGCCGTACCGGCTCTGCTTGGTGGCTATCTGCTCCGCGGCTCCTCGGGCGCTACGCCGGAGCAGGTGAAGGAAGCCCTCCGGGAGACGATCCACGGCACCCACACGCTGCTCGCATTCTTCGCCATCGCCAACGCCGACGTGTTGCTCGCCCGTGGTCTGCTCGACGCCAAGCACAGCGGCATCTACGCGGCCGGCGTGATCGTGGCAAAGGCCTGCCTGTTCCTGCCGCAGTTCGTCATCGTGGTGGTGTTCCCATCGCTGGCCACGGCACCTGGCGACACCCAACGCCTGCGCCGCGCGATCCAGGCCGTCGCCGCGCTGGGCGTTTGCACAGTCCTCGGCGCACTGATCCTGCCGGACCTCGTGGTCACCATCGTCGGTGGCCAGGACTACGCGGCCGTGGGTCCGATCGCCTGGTTGTTCGCCCTCGCCGGTTCGTCGTACGCCGTACTGCAGTTGGTCGCCTACGCGGCGATCGCGCAGCAGGAGAAGCGGGCGGCGTTGCTGATCTGGATCGGTCTCGCCAGCCTGGCCGTTGCCGCCCTGATCATTATCGGCGCCAACCTCGCCGTTGGCATGACCGGAGTGAAGGTCCTCGTCGCGATGACCAGCACCTGCGCGCTCCTCCTCTCGGCGGCCCTCGCCTCCGGCCTGCACCGGCAGGCGGTGCCTGCCCAATAGGGTGTGCGGGCCCAATAGGGTGTGCGGCATGCCTACTCCCGATTTCATCCTCCAGCTCCGGAAGAAGATCGGCCACGACCTGCTGTGGCTGCCCGGCATCACCGGGGTAGTGCTGGACGCCGACGATCGCGTCCTGCTGGTACGCCGTGCCGACAACGACCGGTGGACCGTGGTGGCGGGCATCCTCGAGCCGGGCGAACAGCCCGACGTCGGGATCCTGCGGGAGATCTACGAGGAGACCGGAGTCGAGGCGGAGATCGAGCGGCTGGTCAGCGTCGAGGCGATGGAGCCGTCGGCCTATCCGAACGGCGACCAGGTCCAGTACCTCGACATGTGCTTCCGCTGCCGGCCGATCCGCGGCGAGGCCAGGGTGAACGACGACGAATCCACCGACGTCGGCTGGTTCAGCCTCGACGCACTACCGGACATCCCGGCCCGCGAAGCCCGCTGCATCGCCAACGCGCTCCGCTCCGACCCGGCACCCTTGTTCCTCAGCCAGACACACCACTAGTGCGCGGCGTCGTGCCAGGAGCGGCCCACACCGACCGAGACGTCCAGCGGGACGGCCATCTCGACCGCGCTGCCCATGTCCCGCCGGACCAGCTCCTCGAGTGCCTCGCGCTCCCCCGGCGCGATCTCGAAGACCAGTTCGTCGTGCACCTGGAGCAGCATCCGCGACTTCAGCCCCGACTTGCGCAGTGAAGCGTCCACCTGCAGCATCGCCATCTTGATCACGTCCGCGGCCGACCCCTGGATCGGGGCGTTCAGCGCCATCCGCTCGGCCATCTCGCGGCGCTGCCGGTTGTCGCTGGTCAGGTCCGGCAAGTACCGCCGGCGACCCAGGATGGTCTCGGTGTAGCCGGTCTTGCCGGCCTCGCCGACAATGCTGCGCAGGTAGTCCCGGACTCCGCCGAAGCGCTCGAAATACTCGTCCATCAGCGCCTTCGCCTCTTCGACGCCGATCTTGAGTTGCTGGCTCAACCCGTACGCCGACAGGCCGTAGGCCAGTCCGTAGTTCATCGCCTTGATCTTGGCCCGCATCTGCTGCGTCACCTCGGCCGGCTCGACCGAGAAGACCCGCGCGGCGGTGACCGAGTGGAAGTCCTCGCCGGAGTTGAACGCCTCGATCAGGCCCTGGTCGGCCGACACGTGCGCCATGATCCGCATCTCGATCTGGCTGTAGTCGGCACTCATCAGCGACTCGTTACCCGCGCCGACGATGAAGGCCTGCCGGATCCGGCGTCCTTCCTCGGTCCGGATCGGGATGTTCTGCAGGTTCGGGTCGGTCGAGCTGAGCCGCCCGGTCGCCGCGATGGTCTGGTTGAACGTCGTGTGGATCCGCGCGTCCGTCGGGCTGATCGTCTTCAGCAGCCCCTCGACCGTCTGCCGCAGCCGGGTCGCGTCCCGGTGCGCCAGCAGGTAGGCGAGGAACGGGTGCTCGGTCTTCTCGAACAGCGACTGCAGCGAGTCCGCGTCGGTCGTGTAGCCCGTCTTGGTCCGCTTGGTCTTCGGCATCTGCAGCTCGTCGAACAGCACCACCTGCAGCTGCTTCGGCGACCCGAGGTTGATCTCCTTGCCGATCACCTCGTACGCCGCGGCCGCCGCCTCCCGCACACCGGTGGCGAACCGTGCCTCCAGCTCCTCCAGGTACGGCCGGTCGACCGCGATGCCGTCCCGCTCCATCGCCGCGATCACGTCGATCAGCGGCAACTCGACGTCGGCGAGCAGCGTCGTACCGGCCTGCTTGTCCAGCTCGGCGTCGAGCGTGTCGGCCAGGTCGGCGATCGCGCGGGCGCGCAGCATCGTCGCGTCGGCGGCCGGGCCACCCTCGACAACGTCGAAGCTGAGTTGACCGTTCTCAGCCACTTCCGTGCGCAGCTCGCGCTTGAGGTAGCGCACGGTGAGGTCAGCCAAGTCGTACGA
>JAWWOY010000641.1:0-5512 GCA_033851195.1 Kribbellaceae bacterium
ACCGGGGTGAAGCTCACTGACCCGATCCCGAAGGGCACGACGTTCCTGGCTGCGGACAGCGGCGGAACAAACGTAGGCGGTGTCGCGACGTGGACGGGCCTGACGGTTCCGGCCGGTGGCACCACAACGGTTCACCTCGGCGTGAGCATCGCGGCCACGCTGAAGAACACGGCGCTGACGAACAAGACGCTGAAGAACACGGCAAAGGGGACGACGGTCGCCAACGACGGCGTACAGGCGAAGTCGGCCCAGGGACCGCTCACGACCGGATCGCCGGTGACGACGACCTGGGTGGGTTAGCTGAAGTCGGAAAGGGCTTTCTGGGCTTCGGCCAACCAGGCCCGGCGGGCTTCGATGGACTCGCGGGCTTCGGCCAGCTTGCGGGCGTTGCCTGCGGCCTCGGCCGTGGCTGCCTTGGATTCGAGGTCGGCGATCACGGTTTCGAGCTGCTTGACGGCTGCCTCGGCGCGGGCGCGGGCCTCGGGGTTGCTGCGGTTCCAGACCTCGTCCTCGGCCAACTTCACCGCCTGCTCGACTGCTCGCAGCCGACCGTCGATGGCCCGCATCGAGTCGCGCGGCACCTTGCCGATCGCGTCCCAGCGGTCCAGCAGGTCGCGAAGCTGGTCCCTGGCCACCTTGGCGTCGCGGACCGGCAGGATCGCTTCGATCTCGACCAGCAGCGCCTCCTTGGCCGCAAGGTTGGCCAACTGCTCGACGTTCTCCTCCGCCTGAACCGCGTCGCGGGCCCCGAAGAAGGTGTCCTGCGCGGTGCGGAACCGGGACCAGAGCTTGTCGTCGACCTCGCGCGGGGCCGGTCCGGCCGACTTCCACTGCCGCATCAGGTCGCGGAACCGGCCGGAGGTCGGTCCCCAGTCGGTGGACGACGCCAACTGCTCGGCCTCGGCCGCGAGCCGCTCCTTCACCACCGCGGCCTCGTCCCGCTTGGAGGACAGCTCGGCGAAATGCTGCTTGCGGTGCCGGGTGTAGGTCGTCCGGGCGGACGAGAACCGGTGCCACAGCTCGTCGTCGCTGGATTTGTCGAGCCGGGGGAGTGCCTTCCACTCGTCCAGCAGTTCGCGCAGCCGGGTCACGCCGTGCCGCCAGTCGGTGCCGGCGGCAATGGTCTCGGCCTCGGTGGCGATCTTGGTCTTGGCCTCGCGGGCCTCCTCGACCTTGGCCGCGCGTTCGGCCTTCTTCTTCTCACGCTGCTGGGCGACCAGCGGGGCGAGCGCCTCCAGCCGGCCGCGCAGGCTATCCAGGTCGCCGACGGCCTGGGCCTCGTCGATGGCACTGGTGACCTTCTTCACCGCTGCCCGGGCGTCGTCGGGGGAGACGGTGCCGGCCTCGACCCGCTTCTCCAGCAGATCCACCTCGAAGGCCAGGGCGTCGTACCGGCGGGTGTAGAAGGCGAGAGCCTCCTCCCGGCTCGCGTCGGGCCACTGGCCGACCGCGCGTTCGCCGTCCTTGGTCCGTACGTATACCGTTCCGTCGTCCGCTACCCGGCCCCAGCTATCCTCGGCCACAACTCGCCCCTTCCGGCGGTATGCACTGCGCTCGTGCCCATTCTGGTCAGTACCCAGTCCATCTGTGCAACAGGGTGCCGCCTGGGCGCGTCGGGGCCGTACCCCCGCTCCTACCCATGACCATCACAAACTCCCCGCCCCGATGCAACGGGGTTGCCGTCACAATCCCGTTCGTAGGCCGTACAGCAGCACCGGTAGCCTTGTCTGGTCCCGAACATTCCCAGGAAGGTCAGTCGTGCTCATCGCCGGGTTCCCCGCGGGGTCGTGGGGTACGAACTGCTATGTCGTCGCTACCGGCCAGGGTGCGGAGTGCATCGTCATCGACCCTGGGCAGGATGCGGCCGACGGTGTTGACCAGGTGGTCAGGGAGAACAAGCTGAAGCCCGTCGCGGTGCTGCTGACCCACGGGCACATCGACCACATGTTCTCCGTTCTGCCTGTTTGTGGCAGCTACGACAGCACCGCCTACATCCACCCCGGCGACCGGCACCTACTGAGCGACCCGATGGCCGGCATCAGCCCGGAGACCGCCCAGATGCTGCTGGGCGGCGACTACACCTTCGCGGAGCCGGACGATGTCGCCGAGCTCAAGGACGGCCTGAACCTCGAGCTGGCGGGCCTGCGGTTCACCGTCGACCACACTCCGGGCCACACCCCGGGCTCGGTCACCTTCACCACGCCGTACGACGGTCCGGAATTGAGCGGAACTGTGCCGGCGGTGCTGTTCTCCGGTGATGTGTTGTTCGCCGGGTCGATCGGCCGGACGGATCTGCCTGGTGGCGACCATCCGACGATGCTGCATACGTTGGCCACCAAGATCCTGCCGATGCGCGACGAGATCGTCGTCCTGCCGGGTCATGGTGGCCAGACCACGATCGGCCGGGAGAAGGCGACCAACCCTTACTTGCAGGACCTGGAGACATAGCAAATGAGCAAGGTAACCCCTATCAGTGGGTTTCCCGAGTTTTTGCCGGCGGACCGGATCGTCGAGCAGCAGTTCCTCGACACCATCCGGGAGACGTTCGAGCTGCACGGGTTCGCGTCCATCGAGACGCGCGCGGTGGAGCCGGTCGAGCGGCTGTCCAACCAGGGCGAGGATGCGGACAAAGAGATCTACGGCGTACGACGGCTGGCGGCGGGTGATGACGACGGGCCAGGGCTCGGCTTGCACTTCGACCTGACGGTGCCGTTCGCGCGGTACGTGCTGGAGAACTCCGGCAAGCTCGCCTTCCCGTTCCGGCGCTACCAGATCCAGAAGGTCTGGCGCGGCGAACGCCCGCAGGAGGGCCGCTACCGGGAGTTCACCCAGGCCGACATCGACATCGTCGACAGCGGTGACCTGCCGAACCACTACGAGGTCGAGCTCCCGCTGGTGATCGCGGACGCGCTCCGCCGGCTGCCGGTGCCCGAGTTCGTCATCAAGGTGAACAACCGCAAGATCCCCGAGGGCTTCTACCGCGGGCTCGGCCTGGACGACGTACCCACCGTGCTGCGGATCGTCGACAAGATCGACAAGATCGGCCCGGCCAGGGTGATCGAGCGGCTGGTCGAGTCCGGCGCCACCGACGCGCAGGCCAAGGCGGCTGTGCAGCTGGCGGACATCTCCAGCGCCGACTCGTCGTTCGTCGACAAGGTGCAGGCGCTTGGTGTGCGGCACGAAATCCTCGACGAGGGCCTGGAGCAACTGAGCCAGGTGATGGCCGCGGCCAACGAGCACGCGCCTGGCCTGCTGCTGGCAGACCTCCGGATCGCGCGCGGCCTGGACTACTACACCGGCGCGGTCTACGAGATCTACCTGGTGGGCCAGGAGTCGTTCGGCTCCGTCGGCGGTGGCGGCCGGTACGACGCCCTGGCCAGCGACGGCAAGACGACGTACCCGGGTGTCGGGATCTCGATCGGTACGTCCCGGCTGCTGCACCGGCTGGTCGGCCAGGGTGTGGTCAAGGGCAGCCGTACGACGCCGACCGCCGTACTGGTTGCGCTGACCGACGAGGAGAGCCGTGCGGACGCGATGCGGACGGCGACCCTGCTGAGGCAGCGGGGGATTCCCACCGAGGTCGCACCGGCCGCGGCCAAGTTCGGCAAGCAGATCAAGTTCGCGGACCGGCGGGGGATTCCGTTCGTCTGGTTCAGTGGTTCAGCTGACGGGACCGCTCAGGACACCGTCAAGGACATCCGCAGCGGCGACCAGGTGCCGGCCGACCCGGCGACCTGGACCCCGCCCGAAGAAGACCGGCTCCCCCGCATCGAAACCCCCCAGGAGAACTTGTGATCCGTACCCATTCCGCAGGCTCGCTGCGTGCTGAGCACACCGGGGAGACCGTCATCCTGGCGGGCTGGGTGGCGCGGCGGCGCGATCACGGCGGCGTGGCGTTCATCGACCTCCGGGACTCCAGCGGCACCGTCCAGGTGGTGATCCGGGACGAGGAGGCCGCGCACGGACTGCGGGCCGAGTACTGCCTCAAGGTCGTCGGCGCGGTCTCGCCGCGTCCGGAGGGCAACGCGAACCCGAACCTGCCGACCGGCGAGATCGAGATCATCGCCAGCGAGGTGGAGGTGCTCAACGAGGCCGCGCCGCTGCCCTTCCCGGTCGAGGAGCACAACGCGACCCCGGTGAACGAGGAGGTACGGCTCAAGTACCGATACCTCGACCTGCGCCGCCAGGGCCCGGGCTCGGCGCTACGGCTGCGCAGCGAGGTGAACCGGGTGGCCCGCGAGGTGCTGCACAACCGCGACTTCGTGGAGATCGAGACGCCGACGCTGACCAGGTCGACGCCCGAGGGTGCGCGCGACTTCCTGGTCCCGGCGCGGTTGCGGCCCGGCTCCTGGTACGCGTTGCCGCAGTCGCCGCAGCTGTTCAAGCAGTTACTGATGGTCGCCGGCATGGAGCGGTACTTCCAGATCGCGCGTTGCTACCGCGACGAGGACTTCCGCGCCGACCGGCAGCCCGAGTTCACCCAGCTCGACATCGAGATGAGCTTCGTCGACCAGGACGACATCATCGCGCTGTCCGAGGAGATCCTGGCCGCGCTGTGGAAGCTGGCCGGCCACGAGATCCAGACGCCGATCCAGCGGATGACGTACGCCGAGGCGATGGCGCGGTTCGGCACCGACAAGCCGGACCTGCGGATGGGCCTCGAGCTGGTCGAGTGCACGGACTACTTCAAGGACACCCCGTTCCGGGTCTTCCAGGCCCCGTACGTCGGTGCCGTGGTGATGCCGGGTGGTGCGGACCAGCCGCGCAAGCAGCTCGACGCCTGGCAGGACTGGGCGAAGCAGCGCGGCGCCCGCGGTCTGGCGTACGTGCTGGTCGGGCCGGACGGAGAGCTGGGCGGACCAGTTGCGAAGAACCTGTCCGAGCAGGAGCGGGCTGGCCTCGCGGACCACGTCGGCGCGAAGCCGGGCGACTGCATCTTCTTCGCCGCGGGCGCTGTCAAGCCGTCACGGGCGCTGCTGGGCGCGGCCCGGCTGGAGATCGGCCGCCGCGGTGGTCTGATCGACGAGTCCGCCTGGTCGTTCCTCTGGGTTGTCGACGCGCCGTTGTTCGAGCCGGCCGACGAGGCCACCGCCGCGGGTGACGTGGCCGTTGGCTCGGGCGCGTGGACCGCCGTACACCACGCCTTCACCTCGCCGAAGCCGGACTCACTGGACACCTTCGACACGGATCCCGGCAGCGCGCTGGCCTACGCGTACGACATCGTCTGCAACGGCAACGAGATCGGCGGCGGCTCGATCCGTATCCATCGCGAGGACGTGCAGAAGCGCGTGTTCGCGGTGATGGGCCTGACCGAGGGGGAGACGACCGAGAAGTTCGGCTTCCTGCTCGACGCGTTCAAGTTCGGCGCCCCGCCGCACGGCGGCATCGCGTTCGGCTGGGACCGGATCACCGCGCTGCTGGCCGGTACGGAGTCGATCCGCGACGTGATCGCCTTCCCCAAGTCCGGCGGCGGCTTCGACCCCCTCACCTCCGCTCCCGCGCCCATCACCCC
>JAWWOY010000646.1:0-2902 GCA_033851195.1 Kribbellaceae bacterium
CAACTGGAGGAACGTGCGGCCCGACTCGAACACGACCGGGACCGGGAGGCCAAGCTAGCGGTGACGGAGGAGCGGACCCGGATCGCCCGGGAGATCCACGACGTGGTCGCGCACGGTTTGTCCATCATGATCGTGCAGGCCGACGGCGGGCTTTACGCGGCGGACGCCTCACCCGAGCAGGCGAAGAAGGCACTGGCCACCATCGGCGATACCGGCCGGACCTCGCTGACCGAGATGCGCAAGATGCTCGGCCTGCTCAAGGACGACGTCCGTGCCGACCTCGACCCGGACCAGCCGCGCCCGCAGCCCGGCGTGTCCCAGTTGCCCGAGCTGATAGAGAACGTGTGTCAGGCCGGGCTCGCGGTCGACTACCAGGTCACCGGCCAGCCGCGGGATCTGCCTGCGCTGCTGGGCCTGACGGCGTACCGGATCGTGCAGGAAGGTCTGACCAACACACTGAAACACGCCGGACCGGGAGCGCGGACGTCCGTCCAGCTGGCCTACGGACAGGAGATGCTGACCGTGGTCGTCACAGACGACGGCCGGGGCGCGGCGGCCGCTGCCGGCACCGACCCGGGCCACGGTCTGGTCGGGATGCGGCAACGCGCCTCGATCTCAGGCGGTACGGTGACCGCCGGACCCAAAGCGGGCGGCGGTTACGAGGTGATCGCCAGGCTGCCGTACAACCTGCCGACTGGAGGCAATCAGTGATCGACGACGGCGTCATCCGCGTCTTCCTGGTGGACGATCAGGAACTCGTGCGAGCCGGCTTCACCATGCTGGTGGACTCCCAGGCCGACATGCGCGTAGTGGGTCAGGCCGGCGACGGCGGCGATGCGCTGGAGAAGCTCCAGGTGACCGCCAGCGACGTGGTGCTGATGGACGTCAGGATGCCCCGGCTGGACGGCGTCGAGGCCACTCGGCGACTACAATCGTTGCCGCAGGCCCCCAGAGTGATCGTGCTGACCACGTTCGACCTGGACGAGTACGCATTCGCCGCGATCAAGGCCGGCGCTGCGGGCTTCCTGCTGAAGAACACCCCACCGGCGGACCTGCTGTCAGCCATCCGCCAGGTGCACTCAGGCGACGCCGTCGTGTCCCCCAGTACGACGCGCCGGCTGCTCGAGCACTTCGCCGGATCATTGCCGGACGGGCAGCCGGAGCGATCCAACCTGGTCGCTCTCACCGCCCGCGAGCGAGAGGTACTTCTCCAGGTGGCGCAGGGACTCTCGAATACCGAGATCGCCCGGCTGTTCACGTTGTCCGAGGCAACGGTGAAGACGCACATCGGCCGGATCCTCGCCAAGACCGGCCTCCGCGACCGCGTCGCCCTGGTCGTGCTCGGCTACGAAACGGGCCTGGTCCGTCCGAACAGCTGACTCCCGGCCGTCGGTTGTCATACCTGGGTCGTAGGCGGGGTGCAGTCCGTGGTCCGACGGAATCGCGGTCGCGAATCAATAGCTTCTTGGCAGGTGGCGGGAATGACCCGCCCAGCCTGATCCAAGGAGACCGATGACCATCCCCCCGGCGACCCTGTCGCAGACCGGCCAGCTCCCGCTCGGCCGTCTGCCGCAAGACTCCGCCCAGCGCACCGCCATCCGCGCCCACGAACTACGCAAGGTGTACGGCGTCGGCGACACCGCGGTGGCTGCTCTCGATGGCGTGTCCGTCGACTTCGGGGTCGGCCGCTTCACCGCCATCATGGGCCCGTCCGGTTCCGGCAAGTCCACCCTGATGCATTGCTTGGCCGGCCTGGACACCCCGACGTCCGGGCAGGTGCTGCTCGGTGAGACCGAGCTGACCCAACTGCCGGATGCCGCGCTGACCAGGATCCGGCGGGACCGGATCGGCTTTGTCTTCCAGTCCTTCAACCTGCTGCCGATGCTGTCCGCCATGGACAACATCCTGCTGCCGCTCGAGCTGGGCGGCCGCAAGCCCGACGCCCAGTGGATGTCCACGCTGATCGACGTGCTCGGCCTCGCCGACCGGCTCACGCACCGGCCGTCGGAGCTGTCGGGTGGTCAGCAGCAGCGGGTCGCCGTGGCCCGGGCGCTGGTCGGCCGGCCCGAGGTGGTCTTCGCCGACGAGCCCACCGGCAACCTGGACTCGCGGTCCGGCGCCGAGGTGCTCGGCTTCCTGCGCCGCTCCGTCCGGGAGTTCGGTCAGACCGTGGTGATGGTGACGCATGACCCGCTGGCCGCGTCGTACGCGGACCGCGTCGTGATGCTTGCCGACGGCAAGCTCGCCGGTGAGCTCGACCAGCCCACGCCGGAGTCCGTGCTGGGCGCGCTGCGGCAGCTGGGGGCCTGACCGTGCGACGCTCGATTCTCTCCTCATTGCGCGCCCACCTGGGTCGCCTGATCGCCGGCTGTCTGGCGATCGTGCTCGGCGTCGGCTTCGGCACGCTGGCACTGGCCGCCCATTCCTCGGCGCAGCACGGCATCGACGAGACCGTCGGCGCCGAGAACGCCGGAGTGGACGCGGTGATCGTCCCGCAACAGGATTCCATCCGGCCGGCCAACCTGGCCGCGGTCCGCAGGCTGCCGCAGGCCGCCGAGGCTGTTGGCAGCACCAGTGCCGACCTGCAGGTCACGTGGGTCGGCAATGTGCGGCCGGACTATCTGGGCGTGGATGCGCTGCAGCAACAGACCAAGATCGCCAGCCCGAAAGCCGCTGCCGGGCGACTGCCCGACGCCGACAATGAGCTCGCCATCCCGGCAAGCCTGGCGGCGAAGTACAAAGTCGCCGTCGGCTCGAAGGTCAACATCAAGACACTCGAGGACAAGGCCTTCACCGTGACGGTCGTCGGTACGATCGACACCGTGTCCATCGGACCCGTCAACGCGGTCGCAACAGCCGGCGCGGTGAAGAAATGGGATCCGAAGGGGGCGATCCAGAACAT
>JAWWOY010000649.1:0-5098 GCA_033851195.1 Kribbellaceae bacterium
AGATGCCAGGGACAGCGTCGGCCGGTTCGCGTGCAGGCCGATCGCCACGGCGACCGGGACGAGCGTACACACCAGGATGACCCCCAGGTGGGCTCGCACGATTCGACGGAACATCTCCTCGAGGGTCATCGTCGCGCCCTTCGCCCGATGGCCGCCAGGCGCGGTTGCCGTGTGTCCATGATGTCTCCGACCTCGAAGGGATCTGCAGGGAACGAATCTGTTAGTGAAGTACTGCGATCGGCCGCATCCGGGCGACCGGTTTGACCAGCCCGTTGCGGACCAGGACGTCGAGCGCCGCGTCGACGCCGCGGTCGTCGAAGTGGAATGCCTCGGTAGGAGCCGCGTCGTCATAGCGGTAACGCCGGGTCCTCCGGCCGAGGGGGTCGTTGCCCGACACTCCGCGCGCGACGAGATCGGAGACGACAGTCCCGGCGCCGTGGCAGGCCGAATAGAGGCTGGTGGCCGCGCTGTCACCGGCGACTGCGAGATAGCTCGACGTCCGGTGCGTGCCTGGTAGCAGCACCGCCTGGCCGGTGTCGGCGAACGTCGTCCCGGGCGTCATCATGTCGGCGGGGAAGGCCCGGCAGGAGTTGTGCCGGTGGACGACCGCAGTGGTGTCCCCGACCGGCTCCTCGTAGATGCTGTTGTGTGGCGAATCGACCACCAGCCGCCCGGTGGCGCCGCCGAACGAGTCTGCCGCGATCCGGCGGAGCGCGGCATAGGTGGCGGTGCGGAAGGCGAAGCCGTAGTTCATCGCCGCCGCGGTCGCCAGCATCAGCCGCTGTCCCTCGTCGCTGGACAACTGCAGCGGCGTGCAGCCATCGGTGAAGTAGAGACCCAGACGTGCCTTCAGCTCGGCGTACGACTTTGCCGACCGGAGGTGGAACCAGGGCTTCAGTGCGACGTTGACCGCCTTGATCTGCCGGGGGTAGTCCTTACGGCGGAAGAAGAGACGGCCGATCTCGCCGGTGAAAACGCCGCCGCCACCGTGGTACTGGATGGTCAACTGGCCCGCCGTCACGCCCAGCTTCGCGGCCCGGTCCGGATCGAGGATCTCCTCGACGCGCTGCAGTTCGACGAAGTGGTTGGACGGTCCGACGGTGCCGAAGCGGTACCGGGCCAATTGGATGGCGACACCGGGAAGTTCCGACGTCAGCCGGGCGATCCCGCCGTACCGCTCGAGATCGATCCGGCCGCCTTCCTCGATCCGTTCGAGATCCTCGGCCGGTGCGTTCCAGCGGTCCACCCCGAACTCCGAGCCGTCCGCGACCGCCTTGATCACTTCCCGGGCGGACAGCTCGCGCCGGCCGCGGGTCGGGTACGGGTAGCGCTCGCGAACCGCACGCATGAAGACGTCGACGGCGCGGTCGTCCGGGACCTCGGAATCGACCGCGATCAGGGCCATCCCGCAGTTCACCGAGGAACTGGTGAGATCGGGACGGATCGTGCCGGCCGTCGCGACGGCGACGCTGGACGGCAACTCCATCCTGGACTTGTGGTGGAAGTCCGGCAGGACTACCGGCGGTGCGGCCAGGTCCGCGCCGTCCACTCGCCGACCTAGCGCCGCGATCGACGCCCGATCAGCCGGCAGCAGGCTGCGATCGTCGAAGACCGTCGGCGGGTGGATGGTTCCATCGAGGACGCGGACGTCCAGGTGCGGCGGTGTCGCCTCAGCAGTCATAGCTGTGCTCTCGCAGTCGTCGTCGATTTCGGCATCAGAGGTCGTCGGGGTACGGCGTTGCGGCGACCAGCGCGGGAACCGGTCCCGGCGCCGGGGTGTACTCGGGCAGCAGCCGGTGCAGATGCCGGAACACCTCGTCCGGACGGTTGTGCGACGCGGCGTCGTACAACTCGCGCAGGTTGGCCCGGAAGCCGGGCGCGGGCGAGGGAGTCCGGGTCATCGAGATGCGCGGATGATCGGTCGGCAGGATCTCCTCGCCGTCGCCGAACAGTTCCTCGCTGAGCTTCTCGCCCGGGCGTAGTCCGGTGAACCTGAAGGTCACGTCGCGCACGTTCAGCAGGTTGGCGAAGTTGCGGATCAGGTCCACGATGCGCACCGGTTCGCCCATGTCGAGGATGTACGTCGCCGAGCCGTCGGCCATCCGGGCCGCCTCGAGCACCAGGCCGACGGCTTCTTCGATGGTCATGAAGAAGCGGTTCACGTCCGGGTGCGTGACGGTGACCTCGGAGCCGCTCGCGAGCTGGTCGCGGATGACGTGCAGCAGCGAGCCCCGGCTGCCGAGGACGTTGCCGAACCGCACCGAGGTCAGCGTGGTGGCGGAGCCGTGGTGGGCTTCGAGGACGAGTTCGGCCAGCCGCTTCGTGGCTCCCAGCACCGAGGCCGGGTTGGCGGCCTTGTCGGTGGAGATCAGCACGAAGCGCTCGACGTCGTGGGCCAGCGCCGCCTCGACCAGGTTCTCGGTGCCCCGCACGTTCGACTTCACGCCCTCACAGGGGTGGCGTTCCAGTACCGGCAGGTGCTTGAGCGCGGCCGCGTGGAAGACGATCTGCGGGCGGTGGTCGCGGAACAGCTGATGGATCCGCTCACCGTCGCGGATGTCGGCGACGACCGTGTTCTCCGTGTCCAGCAGGGCCTCGCCCCACAGATCGAGGTGGGTCCGGTGCAGGTTGGACTCGTCGTGGTCGAGCATGATCAGTTCCTCGGGACCGAAGCCTTGCACCTGCCGGCACAGCTCGCTGCCGATCGATCCGCCGGCCCCGGTGACCAGGACGCGCTTCCCGGCGATCGCCTCGGCGGCGCCACGGCTGACCACGTGCATCTCCGGCCGGCCGATCAACGGACCGACCTGCAACGCACGCATGTCGGTGCCCGCGATCTGGCGCTGCAACGCGGACAGGAACGGCGGGAGGTGCAGGACGGTCACCCCCTGGGCGGCCGCCCGGAGGCCGAGCTGCTTCACCTGGTGCGACGGCATCGACGGGATGGCGACGACGACCACGTCGACCCGGCTCTGCTCCAGTACCCGCTCGAGATCCGCCAGCGTTCCCAGCACCCGCCGGCCGCTGAATCGCCTGCCCTGTTTGGCGGCATCGTCGTCGAGGAAACCGATCGGCTCGAGTCCGAAGGAGCTGACCCGGTGCAGGTCGCGAGCCAGTGCCAGGCCGGCCTCACCGGCACCGACCACGATCGCGCGCAGCAGGTTCGTCTCGCCCCGCCCCAGCAGCACTGGTTGCGTCATTCTGCACCTTCTCTGGAGAACTGCCGGCACACGGTGTCTGCGATCGCCGCGCACACGGCGTCGACCTGGTCATCTGTCAGGCGGGGATAGATCGGCAGGGAGAGAAGCTGCTCGAAGAGTGCGTCCGCTCCGGTCAGCCCGCCTGGCGGGATCAACGCGACCTGCCTGAAGTAGGCGAGTCGGTGCACTGGAATGAAGTGCACCGATGTCCCGACTCCTCGTTCCGACAGTTCGGCGCCCACCTCGTCCCGGCTGATCCCGACGGAGGGCTGCAACCGCACCGGGTACAGGTGCCAGGCGTGGGTTCCATCGACGGGATCCGGCCGGTGCGGCAACCGGATGCCCGGGAGTCCGCCGAGCCGGTCGTCGTACCGGGCTGCGATCTCGGCCCGTCGTTGCTGCCAGCCGGGCAGATGCGCCAGTTGCGCCCGTCCCATCGCTGCCTGGACATCGGTCATGTTGGCCTTCAGCCCTGCCTCGGTGACGTCGTAGCGCCAACTGCCACCGGGGAGGTAGCGACGCCACGCATCGGCGGACATCCCATGCAGGCGGCTCCGTCGCAGCCAGGCCGCGCGTTCCGGGTCATCGGTGGTCAGCATGCCGCCCTCGCCGAGCGGGAGGTTCTTGGTGGCATAGAAACTGAAGCACGTCGCGCCGGATCCCGAACCGATCGGTGTGGAGCCGGCGAAGGCGCCGAGCGCGTGTGCGGCGTCCTCGACCACCCGGTCCAGTGGGAGTCCGGCGGCTTCGGCGAGCGCAGGCACGTCGGCTGGGTCACCGGCCCAGTGCACGACGGTCATCGCTGCCGGCGTACCGCAGGCCGCTGCGGCCATCCGGACGGCTTCCGGCGTCGGCATGCCGGTCTCGGCGTCGACATCGACCAGCACCGGTCGTAATCCGGCATGCACGATCGCCTGGACGGCACCACAGAACGTCATCGTCGAGGTCAGCACCGGCGAGCCGGGCGGCAGGTCGAAGGACCGCAGCGCAAGCTCGATCGCGGCCGTACACGACGACACCGCCACCGCGTGCCGGGCGCCGACGCCGGCGGCGAACTCGGCCTCGAAACCGAGGACTTCGCGGCCGGTGGTCACCCAGCCCGACCGCAACACCCGGAGTGCAGCCGCCTGCGCCTCCGCCGTGATGTAGCAGTCCGCGAACGGCACAGCGACGGCCTCAACCGGCACAAGAGTGTTCGGAATGTTCATCCGGTTGCCCCCCTGAGAGCCCGCTGAATTCACCTTTCACGCTAGATGTCCGAGGCGGCTGCCCGCGCCCTGCGAGGAGATGAGACGGCCTACGTCAATGAGACGACGGGTTCGCTACGAAGCCTTCGGATCGTCGTTCTCATCGATACCCTTCACACCGAGTGACCGTGCGAACGCGACCAGAGCGAGCGCAGAGTGCTGGTCGGCCCGGCGGAGCAGGCTCTGCACATGGGTGCGCACGGTGTTCGTCGAGACGAAGAGGTGCTTTGCCACCTCTGCCCGCGTCATCCCGGAGACCAGGCACCGCAGCACTTCCAGCTCTCGTGGTGTCAGGTTGTCCACGAAGCTGCTCGACGCCCGGCGGTGTTGCACGTCCGTCAGCAACTGCAACAGCACCGGGCGGAGGGTTGCCGGCGCGAGATACATCTGTCCGTCGATGACCTGCCACAAGGCCGTCACCAGCGCGGTCATCCGGGTGGTCTTCGACAGCCAGCCCTTCGCACCGACCTCGAGAGCGTCGATGATCAGGGCCGGCTCGGTGCTCCCGGACAAGATGATCACGTCGGGCGAATGGTCGTCCGTCGCCAGCTCTCTGAGCAGGTCGAGCCCTGACTCCTCGGCCAGGGTGAGGTCGAGAAGGACCAGATCCGGCCGGGCGGAGTTGAGCAGAGCGCGGGCAGAGTCGAGCGT
>JAWWOY010000683.1:0-4599 GCA_033851195.1 Kribbellaceae bacterium
GGTGGAGGTGCAGCGCGATCACCTGGATCGTCTTGCCCAGGCCCATGTCGTCCGCGAGACACCCGCCGAGGCCGAGCTCTGCAAGCTGCGCCATCCAGGCCACGCCTCGCCGCTGGTAATCCCGCAACGTCGCCCGCAATCCAACCGGCTCGACGAACCCCGGATCGGAAGAATCGACAGTGGATACAGCAGAACGGAGCCTGCCGACGAGGTCGCCGAGCGAGCCATCGGCGTCGAAAGCGATCAGCTCACCATCGATCTGGACAGTGCCAGTCAGAGCGGCCCCGAGCGCCTCGGCCCCGGTCAGCTTGCGCGATCCGCCCTTGCGCAGCTTGCGAACCAGGTCGTGGTCGATCCGCACCCAGCGGCCGCGCATCCGGATCATCGGACGCTTCGCCTCGGCCAGCGCGGCGATCTCCTCCTCGGTGAGTTCCGAGCCGTCGAGCGTCGGCCGCCACCGGAACGCCAACAGTTCAGTAAGGCTGAAGTCGGGTCCAGTCACTGCACCCGGAGTCGGCGTCGCGTGCACCGCACCACGCACGGCCAGCTGGCCCGTGAACAGGTCAGCCGGCCAGAGCACCTCGATCCCAGCACCATCCAGCGCGGCGCTGTCGACCACGAGTTCGTCCAGCGCCTCGTCATCGATCGGAACCTCGGCCGGCGCCGCATCCCGCAAGGCCGCACCCAATGGCGGCCAAACTCGCGCACCTCGCCGCAACGCCAGCAGCAGGTCGGTCTCGGCCCGTTCGCCAAGCGCAGCCAGTACGGCGGCCGGCGCCGTCCACAGGTCAGCCACATCCACCAACAGGCTCGGGTCGGCCCCGCTGCGCAACTGCAGCACTGCCTTGAACTCCGAGTCGTCCTCAGGCGGCTCGATCCGCAGCACCAGCCGCGCACCTGCTTGCTCGGTCAAGGCGGTCTCGCCCAGCCAATCGGTCGGCCCGGTCAACTCGGCCGGCTCCGCCCCGGCAAATGCCGCGGCACCACCCCGTACGGCGACGCCGGCCGCGGGTGTTCTCACCACGGTGTCTGCGATCGCGTCCCAGAAGGCCCGCACGAGTTGCTCGGGATCAGCCAGCCGCAGCGGTCGCGACCCTTCCACCGGTACGGCGTGGGCGCGGGCCGGCATGGCTGCACCGAGATTCTTCAGCCAGCCGTGATCGGCCGGATCCAGCGGCGCCACCCGCCAAGCGCCGTACCCGCTGGGGCTCTTGTCCGGTACGAGCCGGCCGCGAGCGATCAACCCGAGCCCGGCCAACGCCGCGGCGGACCAGGCGCGGTAGCTGGGGGAGGCGTCGTCTGACGGCGGTCGAGTGAGTAAGGGGAGGGCTTGCTCGACCGTGAGCAGCCGGGCGGCGACGGTGGTCCGTCGTACCTGGGGACCACGGGGCAGCACCAGCTCAACCCGGCCGTCGGCGGACTCACCCGCAGCCGGCAGGTCGCCGTACAGGACAAACCGACCCGCTCGCGGCGGGTCGGCAGGAATGAAGACGGCGTCGAGCATTGGGAAGCAGATTACGCCTGGCCAAGGGCAGTTCCGACTTGACCTGAGGTGAGCCAGCAGGCTCATTCGGCGGCCATGCCCACCACAAGCCGACCAAGCCCTAATCCGTGCCAGTTACCAATGGCTGTGAGGCACACTGGCTGTTTGGCGCGTACTGTCGGTGTAGGGGGGCTGACGGAGTGACCCCGGATGTTGCGGGAGGAGAAGACCGTGAGGCTGAATCATCGGTTTTGATCTAGTGCCCTGCGCCCGCAATCCGCGCAGAATTCTAGGAGTCACCGACCGCCGGCTGATCGGACAGCTCGGTTCGGTCAGCCCGGTCGGATCGGTCGGTGACCATGGGTTTCGGGCAGGCGGAGATGATCTGGTTCCGCCCTGCTCGCTTGGCTGTCAGCAGCGCGTTGTCGGCGGCCAGCACCAGTTGGTCCATCGTGCGGGCGACTTCCGGATAGACGGCCGCACCGAACGAGGCCGGTATGCCGGTGAGGATGGCCGAGCTGTCACCCGTGGTGGTGACCGAAACAGCAAGCGTGGTCAGCCGGTTCCGGATCCGCTCGGCGACCTCCAGCACCTCGCGCTCGTCCGCACCCGGCAGCAATATAGCCAGCTCGTCGCCGCCGACCCGTGCGACCAGGTCGCCCTGCCGCACCTCGGCCCGGACGGTCTCGCCCACTGCACGCAATGCCTGGTCCCCGGCGGGGTGACCGTACGTGTCGTTGATTTCCTTGAAGCGGTCCAGGTCCAGCAGCAGCAGGCCAACCGTGCTGTGCAGCGTCTCGGCCCGGGCCAGCTCGGCCGGCACCGCACTCGCCCAGTACGACGGGGTGGCGAGGCCGGTCTTCACATCGATACCGGCGGCGCGCTGGTACTGGGGGAGCAGCAGGTCGCGGTGCAGGGCCAGCACGGTCACCATCAGGACGGGGACGACCCAGGGGTACGACGACTGCAACGCGGCCACGGCGATCCCGAGACCCAGCCCGGCACACACCACGAGCTGGTCGGAGAGTTCGCCGAGCGCCTCGCGGGCAGTCGCATCGGGCGTGGCCAGCAGGATCGCGCCGACGACGAGCGCGTAGTTCACCAGCCACCAGGTCGCGGCCGCGGCCAGCACGACCAGCAGCGACCACATCCCGGTCGGGACCCGCGGCTCGGTCAGCAGGCCACCGGCGCGCAGTACGGCGGCTGCCGCGGCGCTGGCCAGGACGTAGGTGGCGGTGGAGAAGACCTTCCGGTGGGCCACGCTGCGGCCGTACACCCGGAACCACGAGTACAGGTACGACAGGATCACCAGCGGCACCACCAGCGACAGGGGGAGCAACAACAGGCTGGCGAAAACCCACAGGCATTTCAGGTTGACGTGAGGGGAGGTGTTGGCCGCCAACTCCCGGCGGCGCTCGATGCCGCGGGCCGACTCCAGGTGCAGCGTTGACGCGACCGCCAGCACGGCGAAGGCTGCCCACTCCGATCCGCGGATGCCGGGATGCGCGCCGAACAGGGTCGACCGAACCGCCAGGGCGGTGATCATGATCGCGATTGCATCAATCGCGAGCACATATCCCAGCGCCGCACGGGGTAACGACCAGAGCTTCCATTGTCGGGGTGGCACCCAACTGCTCCGACCGGTCAGAATCATCATTGGCCTCACAACAGTCGACCTGAACGGCTAGGTGTTTATCGTAACTGCCCGTTCACGTCAGGTCACCTTCGTGACCAGGCCATTCCATCAGGTGGGTCGTCAACAGAAGGGTCGAGATCATGAGCAACGTAGCGCGCAACGGACAGACCGGGAACGACTGGTTCGTGGGCGGAAATGACTGGTACGTAGGCGGAAATGACTGGTTCACGGGGGGTAACGACTGGTTCACCGGCGGTGGCAACGACTGGTTCACCGGCGGTAACGACTGGTTCGTCGGTGGGGGTAACGACTGGTAACGGAAGGTAAATCTTTACCGTTGCTTTACATCAGTTGTTTGAATACCGTCCGTATTTCGAGATTCACGGCACAGCGATCTCCGTTGGACCCGGCGCTATACGGCGGGCGTGCCTCCAGGCGGCGCCCGCCGCGACCGCCGCAACTGCTCCCACGGCACCCATCAGGGCCAGGGCCAGGGACGGCTTGAGCCAGTCCGCGAGACCACCGGCGGCCAGGATTCCCAGTCCCTGGCTGCTCTTCAGCGCCGTACTGGCGACCCCGAATGCCTGGCCCCGCTGATGGTCCGGCACAGCCTGGACGAAGGCCGCACTGGCCGGAAGGTGGTAGGACGAGGCCAGCCCCGACAGGGCCCACAACACGAACGTGACGGCCAGGCCGGGGTGCGCAGCGCACAGCACCAGCGGCAGGCAGGCGGCGACGGCGAAGGGGCCTAGCAACCGCATCCGTCGCTCCGGTGACCAGAGAGTGATCAGCCACATCCCCGCGACCGCTCCGGCGGGGCTCGCTGCCAGTAAGAGGCCCGCTGACTCGGGGCCGCCACCGATCTCGGCGGCGTACGGCACGGCCAGGCCTTCCACCGTCACGTAGAAGCCCGCGATCGTCGCCAGTGCCACCAGCGTCCGCAGTTGCGGCGTACGGGCGACGAGGGAAGTGCCGGCTGCGAGGTCCCGGATCCAGCTCCGTGGCTCGCCGGCTTCACCGTGTCGCTCCGGCGCCTGGCGACTACGTAGGCCGCGCGCGATCAGCACGGCGGACAAGAGGAAGGTGGCCGCGTCGATCAGCAGACCGCCAGAAGCGCCGACCGAGGCCACCACCGCGCCACCGGCCCCGAACCCGAGCACCTGGCTGAACTGCACGACCATGTCGTTGGCCGCCTTACCCAGCACGTAGTGGTCGCCGGGCAGGACCACTGGCAGAGTCGCCGCCCGTGCCGCGTTGAACGGCGATCCGAATCCCTGGACGGCCACCAACAGCAGCGCGACCACCACGAGCGGCAACGCCTGGATCGCCATCGCAGCCACCAGTACGGCGCGCGCGAGGTCGGCCACGATCATCACCCGGCGCCGCGGGAACCGGTCGGCGACCCCGGCCAGCAGCGGTCCGAACAGCAGATCCGGCACATACGTCAGGGCGTAGGTGAGAGCGGTCAGGCCGGCCGAGT
>JAWWOY010000704.1:0-3965 GCA_033851195.1 Kribbellaceae bacterium
CAAGATCGAGGTTGCACGCGGGGACCCGGACGACCAGGTCGTTCTGAGCGACGATCCTCAAGACCAGATAGGTCTTGTCCTCACCTTTGATCTGACGGGTCTCGATGTCCTCGATGACGGCCGCACCGTGGTTGGGGTAAACAACCGTCTCGCCGACTGTGAAAGTCATATGTCACGTGCCCCTTTCCTCCTCAAGAGTACCACGTAGACGCTGGTCCGGTCTGGCCGTTTGCGCTGGTCAGAGGCCACTTCGCTGCTTGACAAACGCTATCCGACGTGGTCCGCACATGCGGAGAAGGTTGCCGGGGACACCGCCGATGGTGGAGTCGGCGACGAGCCGGATGGTTGCGCTCGCTACGCTTTGCTCCGCCGGAGGCCCAAGCCTGGCGGCATCCACAGGTTTGTAGGAGAGGTATCCCAGTGCCCATCACGTTGACCCCGCGCACCGTCCGGCGCGCCGTTCTGGCCGGCGCCACCGTCACCCTGAGTATCGCTGTGACGGCCTGCGGAGCGAACTTCAGCGCGCAGACTTCCCAGCCCTACCAGTCGGCTGACGGCACCAACGCGACATCCGGTCCGATCGAGGTGCGCAACATGCTGGTGATGGCTTCGGACGACGGCAAGGGCGAACTGCACAGCACGATCCTGAATATGGGCCAGGACGACGACAAGCTCGTCGGGATCGCCGCCGCACCGGCCGACGCCGCGGTCCAGACCGGCTCGACCGCGACGGCGACCGCCGTCAAGTTCGGCAACGTCCGGACGATGACGCTGCAGGCCGGCTCCGCCGTGACGCTGCCGCCCTCGACCGGCGAGCCGATCACCGTGACCGGTGGCAAGCCGGGACAGATGCTGAAGGTGACGATCACCTTCAGCAAGGCCGCACCGATCACCACCGACATCCAGGTGCTGACGCTGGACCACTACTCCCCGTCGCCGAGCCCGAACAACGCCGGCTGACCTCGCACTGCCGGCGGGCAGCCACCCCTGCGCGAGGGGTGGCTCTCGATGGAACCGGTCAGGCTTCGAACTTGTAGCCCAAGCCACGGACGGTGACCAGGTGCTGCGGGTTCGACGGGTCCTTCTCCAATTTGGACCGCAGCCGTTTCACATGTACGTCCAGGGTCTTGGTGTCACCCACGTAGTCGGCGCCCCAGATCCGGTCGATCAGCTGGCCCCGGGTGAGCACCCGGCCGGTGTTGCGCAGCAGCATCTCGAGCAGCTCGAACTCCTTCAGCGGGAGCCGGATCTCGGTACCGGACACCGTCACCACGTGCCGCTCCACGTCCATCCGGACCGGCCCTGCCTCCAGCGTGTCGGGCAGCAGTTCGACGTCCTGACCGCGACGCAGCACGGCTCTTATCCGAGCCAGCAGCTCGCGCGGGCTGTAGGGCTTGGTGACGTAGTCGTCGGCGCCCAGCTCGAGCCCGACCACCTTGTCCACCTCCGTGTCCTTGGCGCTGACGATGATCACCGGCACGTTGCCGCGGCTGCGCAATGCCCGGCACACCTCGGTGCCGGACAGCCCAGGCAGCATCAGGTCGAGCAGCACGATGTCCGCACCGGCCCGGTCGTACTCTTCCAGCGCGTCGGGGCCGGTCTCGGCCACTGCGACCTCGAAGCCCTCCTTGCGGAGCACGTACGACAACGCATCGCTGTAGCTCTCTTCGTCTTCGACGACCAGCACTCGGGTCACGAAGCTGCCTCCTTTTGTGACTCAGACCACTTGGTTGGCGGGGTCGGCGTCATGGTGGTGATAACGGTCTCCTCCTGGCTGGCGAAGCCGGTCGGTTGCCCGGTCGCGGGATCGAGCCGCAGCGGGAGTCGGACGGTAAAGGTGGAACCCTGACCCTCGACGCTCCAGACCCGCACGTCGCCACCATGGATGGAGGCGATGTGCTTGACGATCGAGAGCCCGAGCCCGGTCCCACCGGTCTCGCGGCTCCGGGCCCGGTCGACCCGGTAGAACCGCTCGAAGATGCGTTCCAGGTCCTTGCTCGGGATGCCCACACCCTGGTCACTGACGGTGATCTCGACCAGGTCACCGATCGGGTGCGCGGCGACCGCCACCCGGGTTCCGTCCGGGCTGTAGTTGACCGCGTTCTCGACCAGATTGCCGAGCGCGATCGCCAACTGGTCCACGCTGCCCAGCACCTGGAGGTTCGGGTCGGTCTTGACCACGAGGTTGATGTCGCGGTCCTCCGCGTCCACCCGGCACCGGTCCACCGCCTGCTCGACCACGGCGCTGACGTCGACCGGGCCGGGATTCTCCAGCGGATCGTCGCCCTGCAGCCGGGACAGTTCGATGATCTCCTTGACCAGCCTGCTCAGCCGGGCCGCCTCGACCCGCATCCGGCCGGAGAACCGCTGCACCGCCTCGGGGTCGTCGGAGGCCTCGGAGACGGCGTCCGCGAGCAGGACCAGCGCGCCGATCGGGGTCTTCAGCTCATGGCTCACGTTGACGACGAAGTCGCGGCGGATCGCGTCCAGCCGGTGTTCCCGGGTCCGGTCCTCGACCAGCACCAGCACCAGTTGACTGCCCAGCGGAGCGACCCGGGCGCTGACGTACTGGGTCGCGCCCAGTCTGCCGCGGACGATCTCCAGGTCCTGCTGGCGGATCTCGCCGTCCCGGCGGACCGACCGGACCATGGTGAGCAGGTCGTCGACCACCAGCCGCTCACCCCGGACGATGCCGAGCACATGCGCGGGAGCGCTGGCCTGCAGCACCTCGTCCTCGGGGCCCATCACCACGGCTGAGGAGCGCAACACCGACAGCACGGTGGCCACGCCGGCCGGGACCACGGGGTCCGGTGAAGCGGGCACCGTGTGCTGGGAACGCTCGCTGAGCACGACCGCGCCGAGCGAAAGCAGGGCCAGGGCTGCGCCGATGACGCCGCCCAGCACCGCAGCGAGCGTGGGTTCCACGGCATTGATGCTACGCGGGCAACCAGCAGGGAAAGCCCGAATGAGCACCGGATGACCGGGACGCGACCTAACTGTTCATCGGCCGTTCACCACCCGTCGTCGTCCGGCAACCTCGACGGCATACGGTTCACTGTGGGTGGGTACTGGTCAGCTCGGCACTCCGACTGCCATGTCCATCCCGCGGCAGCACCGGACACCACAGATCGGAACAGAAGACGATGCGTGACACCTACCACGAGCAGCTCGAGGACATCCTCGCCGAGCTCGAACGGATGACCCGGACGGTGTCCACCGCCGTACGACGTTCCACCACGGCGCTGCTGGAGGCCGACATCCGGCAGGCCGAGCAGGTCATTGCCGCCGACATCGAGTTGGATGCGGCCGGCGAGGGTGTCGAGGAGAAGGTCTTCGAGCTGATGGCCCGGCAGTCCCCGGTGGCGAACGAACTGCGGATGCTGGTCGCCGCGCTGCGGATGGTCGCCGACCTGGAGCGGATGGGCGACCTGGCCGCGCACGTATCGAAGATCGCCCGGCTGCGCTACCCGGCGCCGGCCATCCCGGCCGAACTGCACGGCGTGATCGTGGAGATGGGCGACGTGGCCGGCCGGATGGTCGACTCCGCGGGTGACGTGATCAAGTCCCGCGATGTCGAGGCCGCCGCCAGGCTCGAGAGCGTCGACGACGAGATGGACAAGCTGCGCAGCAACCAGTTCCGGCTGATGATGGACGACAACTGGCCGCACGGCGTCGAGGTCGCGGTCGACATCGCCCTGCTGGGCCGTTACTACGAGCGCATCGCCGATCACGCGGTCTCGATGGCCCGCCGGGTCGTCTACCTGGTCACCGGCGAACTCCCGGTCGCCATCGGCGGTACCGCAGCCGGCTCCGGCGCCGGCGCCTCCACCCCCACCCCCAACTGATCATCGGTCCCTCGTTCCCCGGCGTGTCGGCATTCATCGGTCCGTAAAGACCAACCCGTACGCCGCCAAACGCAAGAGGCGCCCCCGGCAACCACTGCCGGGGGCGCCTGCTGGTTCTGC
>JAWWOY010000713.1:0-7330 GCA_033851195.1 Kribbellaceae bacterium
TTGAGGGCTCCGTAGACCAGGCCGTAGACGGCCAGGACCGCTGACAGCCAGAACGCGGATCCAGCCAGGGCGGGCAAGACCAGTGCCGCCAAGACCAGCGTGCAGGACGTCAGGAGCATCGGGCGGGTGCCGAACCTGACGACCAGACTGCCGCTGACACTGATCGACACCAGGGCGCCGATCGACAAGCACAGTAGGGCGATCCCGAGCGAGGTGGTAGACAGCCCCAGGCTGTGCTTGACGGCCGGGATCCGCACCGCCCAGGTGGCGTAGATGATGCCGTCGAGCACGAAGAAGACCGCAAGCGGGAATGGCCGTTTGATGGGCGCTCGCATCGGGTCTCCTCCGGCTTGGGGTTACGATCCGAGAAACTAACAGGTAGGGTCCCTGAATGAAAGCGCCGAGACAGATATCTTCTGGTGCTATGACCCGTATCCGCACTCCGTCCCGGGGAGCGACCCCCCGCACCGCGCGGCTGATCAACGACCGGGCGGCCTTCGACCTCCTGCTGGAGCGCGGCCCGCTGTCCCGCACCGAGCTGCAGAACCTCACCGGGTTGTCCCACCCCACCGTCAGCGACCTCGTCGACCGGTTGGAGGCGGACGGCGTCATCACCCGCGTCGGCGAGTCCAAGGTCCGGCGGCGCGGCCCCAACGCGCTGCTCTACGGCCTCGTTGCGGACCGCGCCCACGTCGCGGGCGTCGAGGTCCTTCCGGACGTCGTCCTCGCCTCCGTCACTGATGTGACCGGTCGCCAGGTCGGAGGTGCCCACGTTCCCCAGGACCCGGCCGCCGAACCCCACGCAGTGGTCCACCGGGCGATCACCGAGGCACTGGCTGACGCGGACCTGACGCCGGACCGGCTGCGCAGTGTGGTTGTCGGCACGCCCGGCCTGGTCGACCCAGCGACGGGCGACATCTCCTTCGCGGGGGTGCTGCCCACCTGGCACGCCAATCTGCTGCCCGGCCTCCGGTCCCGGCTCGGAGGCGTCCCCGTGCTGGTCGAGAACGAGGTCAACCTGGTCGGGCTGGCCGAGCATCGGCTCGGCGCGGCACGCGGCCGAGACACGTTCGCGCTGCTGTCACTCGGACCCGGCATCGGTATGGCCGTAGTGCTCGGCGGCCAACTGCACCGCGGCGTGTCAGGTGGCGCGGGCGAGCTCTCCTATCTCCCGGCCGACACGGGCGGTCGGGTCTTCCCGGACCTCGCCGCCGGCGCGGCCGTCCTGACCCTTGCCCACGGCCACGGGATCCGCCCGCAGTCAGGTGACGACGCCGCGGTTGCGGCGGTCACTGCAGCGGTCGACGGCGTGGCCGGCGGGAGCGGTTTCCTGGACGACCTCGCCGACCGGGTCGCGTTCGGCGCGGCAGGCATCTGCGCGGTACTGGACCCGGGATTCCTCGTCCTGGCCGGCACGATCGGCCGGGCAGGCGGCGAGGCGCTGGCTGCGCGGGTCGCCGAACGAGTGAACCGGTCGACACCGCTGCGCACCTCCGTCGCCCCGGGCACGGTCGACGGCAACCCGGTGGTCCGCGGCGCGGTCCTGATCGCCCTGGACCTCCTGCACAAGGAGACCTTCGCGCCGTCCTGAAAGCTCAGACGTTCTTGACTGCTGCGAGGAGTTTGGTGAGGGAGTCGCGGGCGTCGCCGAAGAGCAGCGTGGTCTGCGGCTCGTAGAGCAGCTCGTTCTCGATCCCGGCGAATCCCGGGCGCATCGAGCGCTTCAGGAAGATGACCCGCTGGGCCTCGTCGGCGTTCAGGATCGGCATCCCGTAGATCGGCGCACTGGGCGTCGTCCGGGCCGCCGGGTTGACCACATCGTTGGCACCGACCACCAGCACCACGTCGGTCTGCTTGAAGTCGCCGTTGATGTCGTCCATCTCGCGCAGTTGTTCATAAGGAACCTGGGCCTCGGCCAGCAGCACGTTCATGTGACCCGGCATCCGGCCGGCCACCGGGTGGATCGCGTAGTCGACCTTGACCCCACGCGACTGCAGTTCCTCGACCAGGTCGCGCAGTGCGTGCTGTGCCTGAGCGACAGCCAGACCGTAGCCCGGCACGACGATGACCCTCTGCGCGTAGGCGAGCAGGATCGCGACATCCTCGGCGCCACCCGAGATCACCGGGCGATCTGACGCAGTACCGGCCCCCAGCGTCGAGCCACCCTTGACTGCGCCGAAAAGGATGTTGAAGACGGACCGGCCCATCGCGTTGGCCATCAGCTTGGTCAACAGCGTTCCGGCTGCACCGACCAAGGTGCCGGCCACCAGCAACAGGGTGTTGCCCAGGACGTAGCCGCCGGCCGCGACAGTCAGGCCGGTAAAGGCGTTCAACAGCGAGATGATGATCGGTACGTCCGCGCCGCCGACAGGCAGCACCAGCATCACACCGACAGCAAGACCGACCAGACCAAGCAGTACGCCGACCCAGACCCGCGGGTCCGAGACCAGCCAGACCGACAGCGCGATGCTACCGAGCAGCCCTGCCACGAACAGCACCGGCAGGCCCGGGAAGACGACCGGTCGGGTGGTCATCAGTTCCTGCAGCTTGGCGAACGTCACCACCGAACCGGAGAAGCTGATCGCCCCGACCAGAATGGTGAATGCCGTCGCGATCGCGGTGACGGTCTGACCGCCACGCACCTCGCCGAGCTCCATCAACGCGACCAGCGCGGCCGCGCCACCGCCGACGCCGTTGAACAACGCCACCAGCTGCGGCATGTGGGTCATCTGGACGCGACGGGAGCCGATCGCACCGCCGATCGCACCGATCAGCAGCGCGATCAGGATGAGCACCAGGTGCTGCGGCTTGTAGGCGATGAAGGTGATCACGACCGCGAGCACCGCACCGGCCGCGCCGAGCAGGTTGCCGGTCCGGGCCGAGCGCGGCGAGGAGAGGCCCTTCAGCGCGACGATGAAGCAGACCGCCGAGACCAGGTAGCCGATCTGGGCCCAGGTAGCGATCACTTGTGCAGCTCCTTCTTACGGCCCGCGGGTCCACGGAACATCTCCAGCATCCGGTCGGTGACCACGAAGCCACCGACCATGTTCACCGTCGCCAGGACGACGGCGAGCAGGCCGACCACCACCACGATCCCCGATCGGGCCTGGCCGGTGACGATGATCGCGCCGACCAGGATGACGCCGTGGATCGCGTTCGCACCCGACATCAGCGGCGTGTGCAGGGTCGAGGAGACCTTGCTGATCACTTCGACACCGACGAACACACTGAGGACGAAGATCGTCAGCAAAGCGATGGACACGGTCATGCCAGCGGTCCTTCCAGAAGCTCACGGGTCGGCTCGTGCAGCACGACACCGTCGTGGGTGACGCAGCAGCCGGCCACGATCTCGTCGTCGAAGTCCGGGTCGAAGCTGGCGTTGCGAGTCATCAGCGTGATCAGGTTCGCGATGTTCTGCCCGTACAGCCGGCTGGCCGGACCGGCCATCTGGCTCGGCACGTTCGCACCGCCCCAGACGAGCGCGTTCCCGATCGTCAGTTCGGTCCCGGCGACCGAACCCTCGACGTTGCCGCCGGACTCCGAGGCCAGATCGATGACGACAGAGCCGGGCTTCATCTGCTCGACCATCTGCCGGCTGACCAGGACCGGCGCGGTCCGCCCGGGCACGGCCGCGGTGGTGATCAGCACATCCGCCGCAGCGACGTACGGAGCGAGCAGGTCACGCTGCAACTGCGCCCGCTCGGGCGTCATCTCCCGCGCGTAGCCGCCAGAGCCTTCCAGCGAACCCAGCTCCAACTCGATCGGCTGCGCGCCCATCGACGCGATCTCCTCGGCCGCGGCGGTACGCACGTCGTACGCCTTCACCACGGCACCAAGGCGCCGGGTGGTGGCGATCGCCTGCAGCCCGGCAACGCCTGCACCCAGTACGACGACCTGCGCGGGTGGCACCGTGCCGGCTGCGGTCATGCTCAGCGGGAAGAACCGTGGCAGCCGTTCGGCCGCGACGATGGCGGCGCGGTACCCGGCGACCAGGGCCTGCGAGGACAGCGCGTCCATCGACTGGGCCCGGGAGATCCGCGGGATCAACTCCATCGCGAATGCGGTCAGCTTGGCCAGGGCGGCCGAGCGGACCACATCGGGCGGGTTCGTCGGCAGGAACGAAATCAGGGCGGTCCCGGCGCGCAGCCGCTGTAGTCGCTCCCGTTCCAGGGGTTGCACCGACACCACGACAGTGGCCGCGTGGTCGGCACCCCAGGCCACCTCGGCCCCGGCCTCGCGGTAGGCATCGTCGGAGTACAGCGCGCGCTCACCGGCCGCGGGTTCGACCGCGACCTCATAGCCGAGCTGGATCAGCTTGACGACTTGTTCCGGCACCAGTGCCACCCGGCGCTCCGCCGGTCTGGTCTCTCGCACGACTGCGATCTTCACGCGCCGAAACCTATGCCAAAGTCAGGTCGCGGTGCCAGGCCGGTGGCGCTCATGATGCCAAGTTCTGCAGAAGATGGGCCTCGGCGAGGCAGACCTTGGTGAACTCGTCGAGGTGCAGGCCCTCGTCGATCCCGTGCGCCCGGGTGTCCGGATCCTCCACGCCGGTGACCAGTACGGCGGCTTGCGGGAAGGTGTCCTGGAACTCCGCGATGAAGGGGATCGAGCCACCCATCCCGGTGTCGACCGGCTCCACTCCCCAGGCTGCGGCGAAGGCCGAGCGGGCGGCGTCGTACGCCGGGCCGTCGGCGTTGATGGAGCAAGGCTGGCCCAGATCGCCATCCACCACGGTCACCTGCGCACCCCACGGCGCGTTCTGCTCCAGGTGGTTGCGCAGGGCCTCCATCGCCTTGACCGAATCGTCGCCCGGCGCGACCCGCAGGCTGACCTTGGCCCGCGCGACCGGCACCAAGGTGTTGCTCGCATCGGCGACCCGCGGCGCGTCGATGGCCAGGACAGCAATGGCAGGCCGGGTCCAGAGCCGGTCCACCAACGAGCCGGACCCGATCAGCCGGACGCTGTCCAGCACGCTCGACTCGGCCCTGAACCGGTCCACCGGGTACTCCAGATCGGCCGCGCGACTGGCGTGCAGCCCGTCGACAGCGACATCACCGTCGTCGGTGTGCAGAGTGGCGAGCAGCCGGCACAGGGCAGTGAGAGCATCCGGTGCCACGCCGCCGTACAGGCCGGAGTGGACGGCGTGCTCGAGCGTGCGCACCTCGACGTAGCAATCGACCAGGCCGCGCAGCGAGATGGTCAGGGCCGGCTGGCCGATGGCGAAGTTGCCGGAGTCGGCGATCACGATCGCGTCCGCGGTCAGTTCGTCGGCGTACTCGGCCAGCAGTGCGGTCAGGGTCGGCGAGCCGATCTCCTCCTCACCCTCGACGAACACGGTCACACCGACCGGCAGATCGTTGCCAAAGGCCCGTACGGCGGCCAGATGGGCGGCGATGCCGGCCTTGTCGTCGGCCGCGCCGCGGGCGTAGAGCCGCTCTCCCCGCTCGGTCGGCTCGAACGGCGGCGAGGTCCACTCGTCCACCGCGCCGGTCGGCTGTACGTCGTGGTGGGCATAAAGCAGCACGGTCGGCTTGCCCTCGGGCGCCGGCTTCTTCGCGATCACCGCGGGCGCACCCCCGCCGGCGCGGACGATGCGGGCCGAGAAACCCTCCGCCTCGAACAGCGCGGCGGTCGCCTCGGCGGAACGCTGGACATCGGCTGCACGGGCCGGATCGGCACTGACCGAGGGGATCCGGATGAGGTCCTCGAGATCGGCGCGGACGGAGGGCAGGACGCGGTCGATCGCCGCGGACAGGTCTTCTCGGGTCATACGACTAACCGTACGGCCGGCTCCGGCTCGTCACATCCCACGGTTCGTCAGGTGATCCGGTGCACGGAACAGGGCCGGCGAAAGTTTGCGCCACCCCGAGAGGAATAAAGGTACCCCGCTGCCCTCCGTCGCCTACTTGGGGCGGTAGGTCGCCGTTGAGAGGATGTCCTCGGCCTGTTGCGGGGTAGCTGCGCGGACCTGGACCCGCAGCGACTCCTGCGCCGCGACCTGCACGAACCGTTCCACCACAGTGGATGATCCATTCGAGCAGCTGAACCGGAAGGTGACGGCGGTCTTGTCACCGACAGGGCGGCGGTCCGGCGCACCTCCCGACAGCGCACAGCCGGAAGGCGCAGGGGCGGTCGCGGGCAGCGTCGTGCCGGGCGAGATCCCCACGAACACGCCGTGCGCGCCAGCGGCCGACTGCCAGTCACCCGTGTTGACGCTGACCAGCATGCCTGGCTGCTTCTGTCCACCGGGCGGGGTCCAGCCGTTGATCGACATCTGCGACCAGGACCGCGGAGCCTCGACTGTCAGGCGGTGGCTGGAGTCCGCGACCTTGACCAGGCGGCGGGACACGATCTCGTAGCCCGCGATGCCACCGCCGGCCGCCAACACCAGAGCCGCCAGACCGGCGATCACCCGGGCACCCCGACGAGACGTTGCTTGTCCGACCGGCTCAGCTTTTGTCGAGGCCGCGGGACGGGCCAACGCCGTCGGAGGTAAGGCTGCCACCGTCGCCTCCGAGACGGGGGACAGAGCCGTCGGCTGCTCACCCATCCCGCCGGCGGCCGGGCCGTTGGTAGGCAGCGCCGTCGCTGGTTCCAGGCCGGCTGGCAGTTCTCCCGTTTCGTGGGCCGTGCGCAACGCAGTGAGGAAGCTGCTCAGGTCGGCCCAACGCCGCTCCCGGTCCGGCTCCAGTGCTCGCCGTACGACGGCGTCGAGGGCGTCCGAGACCTCGTCGCGCAGGGAACTCATCAGCGGCGGCGGAGCATCGATCCGCAGCACCGCGCCCAGGCTGGCCACTCCGTGCGGGGCCTGACCGGTGAAGGCCGCATAGGCGACGGCACCGAGCGAGTACAGGTCCGCCCGCTGGTCCAGCCGTTCGCCCATCGCCTGCTCCGGAGCGACGTAGGCAGGAGTGCCGCCGGGCATGGTCAACTGGGAGACGGCCTCCAGCGATTTGCCCAAGCCCAGGTCGCCCAGCATCGCCCGTTCACCGGGCGGGTCGGAACGGAACAGCACGTTGGCCGGCTTCACATCGCGATGCAGTACGCCGCGGCTATGCAGTTGCCGCAGGCCATTACCGACCTGCAGCACGATCTCGACGACATTGGCGATCTCCAGCGGCCCGGCCTTGATCCGATCGGCCAGCGAGCCGCCGTCGGCGTACGTCAGCACCAGGTACGGGCGACCGTCGTCGGTCTCACCCACGTCGTGTACGCCGACCACATGCGGCGAGTCGACCCGCCGGAGGAACCGTCCCTCGGCCAGGAACCGCTGGCGGACGTCGTCCTCGTCGATCCAGTTGTCGGACAGGATCTTGACCGCGACCTC
>JAWWOY010000728.1:0-4978 GCA_033851195.1 Kribbellaceae bacterium
GAACTCCCATCCGAACAGGTCGCCGTAGTAGTTCCGGAGCCTCTCCGGATCCGTCCCGATGACCTCGAAATGCACAACTGGCTGTCCCATTGGTCACTCCTCTCCGCGCCGACACCTCGGCGCCATTCCATCATTGCGAGGGCTTGTCACCCGAGACGTCGCAGCCGAGCGTCTGATCTTGACATCGCCGCGGCCTACCCCGGGCGGCCAAGCTCGTACGACGGCTCGCGGGCCGGCGTGATTCCACCCCGGCCGCAGCCGCGCTGTCCCAAGCACCGGGCTCGTCGCGATCCACGGGCCGGGGTGCCGGCCGCCACTTCCCGTCTCGACGCGCCGGGCCATCTCCGACTTCCCGCCTCGACTGGCCGTGGCAGCGCGACTTGCCGCGCGAACACGCCGTAATCCGCCCGCATCAAACCGGCCAGTCGAGGCGGTAGGTCGAGCCTTTCGCGGCGCGTCGGAGCGGGAAGTGACCCCTCGCTAGCCGCAGGCGCCACGTACAGGTGAAACGGCCCCACGGACGCGACAGCGCCCCGGACGCGACAGGAGAACCACCTAACAGACCGCGCCGCACGCCGACCGACAAGTCAAGCCCGAGCCGCAGTGGTGACGTTCAGGGCGTTGCTTACGGCACCGGGTGACTCCAGCAAGCCGACGAGCAACGTAGCCACGTCGCGGCGGGAGATCGGTGCCGGGTGTTCGAGCAGTTCAGGGCTGGCGTGGAGCGCGCCGACGGCAGGACCGTCAGTGAGCCGGCTCAGCCGGGCGATGGGTCCAGTCGAGGTTGCTTCCAGCAACAATCTGCTCCAACCGAGCAACGTCCGCGTACGCAGCAGTCGACGCAAAGTCCACGCGGGTAGCCGAGGCCGTTCGCCGACCACCGGATAGGCGTTACCTGATGCCCCCTGCGGTCGCGCCTCGTCGACGATCAGGCGACCCGTCCGCCCGGTGGCTCCGATCACGGCGACCTTCATGACATCTTCACCGAGGTGGCGGCTGCGACCCGGGCGTCCCAGTCGAGCCGATGGTCGAACACCTCCGTGGCGCTCTTGCTACTGGCCGTCAGCTTGAGGATGACTGGCAGCATCGCGTCGCGCAGCACCCGGGCGACCGGACCCGGGGCCTTGTTGTTGTTGATGCGGGCCGCGGCTTTGATGATGCGCTCGACGCGTGGCCGACGCAGGGACTCGAACGTCCCGAATGCCGCCTCGGGCGTCGGCAGGTCACGCAGGCAGGTCGCGAGCACGACGGCGTCCTCGATGCTCAGGCTCGCGCCTTGGCCCGACGTAGGTGAGGGAGCGTGGGCGGCATCACCCGTCACGATCATCCGGCCCCGGTGCCAACTGGGCAGATGCGGGATGGAGTGGATCGGCGTCATGGGCGGGAAGCTCGGGGTCGCCTCGATCAGCGGGACAGCTGGTCCGGCGTCGGCTGAGAAGAGGTCTAGCATCCTGGCCCGCCAGTCAGCAGTGCTGAGCGCCTGGACCTCGCCGCGTTTCGGTTCATCCCGTTGCGGAATGTTCACGAACCACCAGATCTCGCCGGAAGGCGCCACGGCGTAGCCGAAGAAGGCCCGCCGGCCGAAGATCATCTCGTAACCCCCGGGCTCGAGGCCGACCTCGATCCCGCCGACGTAGCCGCCGGTCGTCAGCAGGCCCGAGTAGGTGGGGGCCGGCGCGTCCGGGCCGATGATGCGGCGCACTGTCGAGTGCACGCCGTCGCAGCCGATCAGCACGTCGCCGAACACCTCGGTGCCGTCGTCGAACACCGCGCGCACGCCGTCGCCGGTGTCCTCGGCAGAGACGAGACGTTTACCGTGCTCGACCTGGATGCCTCGGCTCAGGGCCTCCTCATGCAGAGCCTGGTAGAGGTCAGCGCGCTTGATGGTGTGGCTGACTGTGCCGTCAGGGAGCGTGCTGCCGGTGCGGGCTTCACCGAGGAGCTTTCCGGTGTAACTGCGCAGACGGATGCCGGGCGTCGGGAACCCGGCGCTGAGCGCCACCCCGTCGGCGCGCAGAATGCTCAGCGCATGGATGCCGTTGGACGCGAGCGTGAGCATCACGCCGATGCCGTCGGCGCCGCCGGGTCGGGCCTCGTAGACGGACGCGTCGATGCCAGCCTTCTGCAAGGCCATGGCCATCGCCGGACCGGCGATGCCACCGCCGATCAGGAGTGCCGTTCTGATGCTGGTCACTACTCATCTCCCCCTCTGACTGGTGCCGCTTGGTTGGAGTGGAACGCTGCCCAGGGTTCGGCCCAGCCGGTTTCCGATCGGGTCACGTTCTCGATGAACCCCCGGATGAACTCGGCCTCGGCCGTCAGCATGGCGAGCCTGTACTCGTCCTCGGCGAGAAAGATCGGATGCACGCCGCTCGCCGTCGTTCGGTCGATGGTCTGGCGAACGCTCTCACACTCCGCAACCAGCAAGTCGAGTCGGCTCTTCAAGAGGCTGACCGCCTCGTCAGGAGGGAGGACCACGATGAGCGAGAGCGCCGCGACGAACGCCGAGTGCTCCTGCTGCGGCTCCGCGACGAGCTGACGCAGCCAGTCGACCAGCTCGCCTCGGCCGGCCGCGGTGAGCTGGTAGACCGTCCGCTCCGGCAGGTTTCCTTCCCGGCTGATCGCCTGCGCCTCGATGAAGCCGGCCTTGGCCAGTTGCCGCACCACCGTGTAGAGAGAGCCGTAGCTCAGCTTGAACGTCCGCGCCGCGTCGTTCTCCCGCAGGTTGCGCTGCATCTCGTACGGGTGCATCGGCCGCTGCGTCAAGTACGACAGCACCGCGAGCGCGAGCAGATTGCTGACCTTCCGCTTGGCCATCCCGAATCCTCTGATCGAAGTAGTCAAGCTAGACTAGTCATGCCAAACTAGTCAGGTCAAGCTAGTCAGGCCAAGCGTCGACCTTTCGCGGTTGGCTGCACGAAGTACGACGGACGCGAGGATGAGATAGCTGTCGGCCGTCCGCCGGTCTGGCCCCGCTGGTCGGGCATCCTTTGTCGCGTGACTACCACTGACGAGCTCGCAGTCCCCGCCACCGTCGAGGGGCCGGGCAAGCCATCGGCCGTTCCTCGGGGGGTAGCAGGTTGGCTGTTGCAGCACCGGGTGCAGCCAGTCGGCCCGGAGGCCGGCGAAGGGCATGCGACGCCGCAGTCGTGGTGGAAGGTGATGTGCCTGACCGGCGTCGACTATTTCTCGACCCTGTCCTATCTGCCCGGCATCGCGGCACTCGCCGCGGGCGCGTTGTCACCTCTGGCGACCCTGCTCATCGTGGCACTCACCCTGCTGGGAATGTTGCCGATGTATCGGCGGGTGGCCAAGGAGAGCCCGCACGGTCAGGGCTCGATCGCGATGCTGGAGAACCTGCTGCCGTTCTGGCGGGGCAAGCTGTTCGTTCTGGTCCTGCTCGGGTTCGTGGCGACGTCGTGGATCATCACCATCACGTTGTCGTCGGCTGACGCGACAGTGCACCTGCTCGAAAACCCCTCCGTGCCTGGCTTCCTGCATGGGCAGGAGGTCGTGGTCACAGTGGTGCTGCTGCTGATCCTGGGCGGGGTGTTCCTGCTCGGTTTCAGCGAAGCGGTCGGTGTTGCCATCCCGCTGGTGGCGATATTCCTCGCCCTCAACGCGGTCGTCGTCGGCGTCGGCCTGTACGACGTGGTTACGGTGCCTGGCGCGTTCTCCAGTTGGGTCGACGCGCTGACCGCTGGAGGGCAAGGTCTCGGTGGCGTCGTCGGCCCCGCCGTGGTGGCGTTCCCACTCCTGGTACTCGGCCTGTCCGGCTTCGAGACCGGTGTGAGCATGATGCCGCTGGTAGCGGCCGCCGGCGAGGATGCCGAGGAGCGGCTGGCCAGCCGGATCCGCAACACCAAGAAGCTGCTGACCGCTGCCGCATTGATCATGAGTGTCTACCTGCTGGCCACCAGTTTCATCACCACCGTGCTGATTCCGGCCAAGGAGTTCGAGCCGGGTGGCGCCGCGAGTGGTAGAGCGCTGGCGTACCTCGCGCATGAGCATCTTGGCGAGGTGTTCGGCACCGCTTACGACATCAGCAGCGTTCTGATCCTGTGGTTCGCCGGTGCCTCGGCCATGGCGGGGCTGATCAACATCGTGCCGCGGTACCTCCCGGCCTACGGAATGGCGCCGGAGTGGGGACGGGCCGTGCGTCCGGTGGTACTGGTCTACACCGCCATCAGTGTCGCGATCACCATTGCGTTCGGTGCCGACGTCGACGCCCAGGCCGGCGCCTATGCGACCGGAATCCTGGTCATGATGGTGTCCGGTGCCGTCGCGGTCACCATCTCCGCAGCACGCCGCGGCCAGCGCCGGCAGACGATCGCCTTCACCGTACTGACCCTCGTGCTGCTGTACGCCCTGGTGGAGAACATCATTGAGAAACCCGACGGGATTGCGATCTCCGGCCTGTTCATCGCCGGCATCGTCGTCGTGTCGCTGATCTCCCGGGTGTCGCGCACCACCGAACTGCGCGCCGACCGGATCGAGTTCGACGAGACAGCGCGCCGCTTCATCACCGACTCGATCACCAACGACGGCGCTCTCAACCTGATCGCGAACCGTCGCCAAAGCGGCGACGCGGCAGAATATTCGGCCAAGGAGGCCGAGGTCCGCGCGATGGACCCCATTCCCGGCCACGCCCGCGTCCTGTTCCTCGAGATCGACGTGATCGACCCGTCAACGTTCAGCGACGTCCTGCGCGTCGACGGCGTCGACATCGATGGCTACCGGATCCTGCGCGCCCAGAGCCCGGCCGCGCCCAACGCGATCGCGGCGATCTTGTTGACCCTGCGCGACACCACCGGAGTCCGGCCGCACTGCCACTTCGAATGGTCCGAGGGCAACCCGCTCACCCACCTGCTTCGCTACCTCATCCTCGGCCGCGGCGACACCGCACCCGTCGTCCGCGAAATCATCCGCCAACACGAAGACGACCCCGCGCAGCGACCCGGCATTCACGTCGGCTGAC
>JAWWOY010000738.1:0-4953 GCA_033851195.1 Kribbellaceae bacterium
TGGCCCAGGCGAAGTAGTCGTGCAACACCTGCCGGAGCGGCTCGGCCGCTTCCAGCCCGACGTCCTGCATCGCCTGGTCGAAACAGGCGATCGCGCGGCGGTCCATCTCCTCGTGCGAGCCGTGGCCACTGTGGATCCGCACGACCGAGGTTTCGTCTCCATAGGTGTCGGAGTAGGTGGTGGGGCCTCCGAGGGCCTCGGCCCAATACGCGGCAAGTCGCTCCATGTGCTGCGGATGGAATCCGTGGCTGAACGCGTGGCTCACTATCTCGTCGGCCATCACCCGGGAGTGCCACGCCCCGGCCAGGCGAAGCAGTCCCTCGCTGCCGCCAGCGGCCTCATACACGCTCTGCATGTCTGCAGAATGCCATAGCGCTGGGCCACAGACTCAAGACTGGGCCCCTCCAAGTCTTGCCCAACCTCTCCTTCCACCACCTACAACACCTAGTGCCACGGCGCCACCGGCACCTCGCTGCCTTCCTTGCCCTGGACCGGGCAGACGTCTCGGAGGTCGCCAGCCAGCCGCCACTCTCCTGGCAGCGCAGTTGCCTGCACAGCGTCCGGACGTCGGGGCAGACCACCAAGGACCTTTGGGACCGATGAACGGCGACACGCCGGGGAACAAGGGACCGATGATGGGGTGGGTCAGCGGCGCGGGGGTGGGTTAGCGGCGGCGGCGGATGGTGTCGCGTTGGGTCTCGCCGACGGCTCGTTCGTAGGCGAGGACCAGGCCCTGGATGGTGACGGGCTTGAAGCGTTCGACGAGTTGCTGGATGTGCTCCGGCGGACCGCCCGAATCGCGGTAGTGCGGCCAGACCGTGGTACGGAAGACCTCGGTCAACTCCTCCGCAACAGCCCGGCCGTGATCCGTGAAGATCCGCCCCGCTGCGAGCACTGCCTCCACCGGCAGGTCGAGATCGAGCAGTTCCACGCCGAGGCTGAGGTGAGCCGTCGCGACCTGGAAGACGTCCTCGTCGGGCGTTGGCTCCACCACGCCCAGCGCGATCAGCATCTCGATGTCGTCGTCGGTCAACTCGCGCCCGGTACGACGAACCAGCGCGGCCCGGTGCAGGGTCTCCGGAAGATCGCGCATCCAGGGCGTCAGCAGGGTCCGGTGCAGCGCGATGTCCTGCGGGGTCGCGTTGGTCGGGATCCGGTCCAGGTACCCTTCGATCGCCGACAGGGTGAAGCCGTGCGCCTGCAGTTCGCGGACCAGGTCCAGCCGGGCGATGTGCTCGGGTCCGTAGTACCCGACCCGGCCGCGGCGTACCGGCGGGGGGATGAGACCGCGGCCGGCGTAGAACCGCAGCGTGCGCACCGTCATGCCGACCCGGGCCGACAACTCGTCCACCGTCAGCAGCGCCTCGCCGAGACCAGCCGCGGCGGTGTCGACGGATACGCCGGCCAGGCCGTCAGGAGCAGCAGCGCCGGAGCCGGCGTCGCGGGAGGCAGCGGTGCCGGCGGCAGTGGCACGGGCAGTGGCACGGGAGTCGGACATGGCGCAGATCATAGTTGGCCTGGTTGACCACTGTGACACAAACGCTGTCACAATCGAAGGGACCACTCGAGTCAGACCGACGGGACACCCATGACTGCACACTCGATCGCTCATGACAACACCAGGGAAGCCTTCCTCTACGACGCGATCCGGACTCCGCGCGGCAAAGGCAAGGCGGCCGGCGCGCTGCATGAGGTGAAGCCGATCCAGCTGGTAATCGGCCTGCTGAAGGAGTTGCGCGTCCGGCACCCGGAGCTGGACCCGGCCGTCATCGACGACGTCGTACTGGGCGTGGTGACACCGATCGGCGACCAGGGCATGGACATCGCCCGTACGGCGGTGCTCGCCGCGGGTTATCCCGAGACCACCGGCGGGGTGCAGCTCAACCGGTTCTGCGCGTCCGGGCTCGAGGCGGTGAACCAGGCGGCGCAACGGATCCGGTCGGGCTGGGAGGACCTGATCCTGGCCGGCGGGGTCGAGTCGATGTCGCGGGTGCCGATGGCCTCCGACGGCGGCGCCTGGGCGATGGACCCGGAGACGGCGATGCAGACCAACTTCATCCCGCAGGGCATCAGCGCCGACCTGATCGCGACGATCGACGGATTCTCCCGGGCCGACGTCGACGCGTACGCCGCCGAGTCGCACGCCCGGGCGGCCAAGGCCTGGGCCAACGGGTACTTCACCCGGTCCGTCGTGCCGGTGGTCGACCGCAACGGCCTGCCGATCCTCGACCACGACCAGCTGGTCCGGCCGGGGACAACTGTCGGGACGCTCGCCGGACTGCCTGTCTCGTTCGCGGCGATCGGTGAGCACGGCGGGTTCGACTCGGTGGCGCTGGAGAAATACGTGACGGTCGAGCGGATCAACCACGTGCACCATGCGGGCAACTCCTCCGGGATCGTGGACGGTGCCGCGCTGGTTGTAGTGGGCAACGAGATCGCCGGCGAGGCGATCGGGCAGCCGCCGCGGGGCCGGGTGGTCGCCACCGCGGTCAGTGGCACCGATCCGACCATCATGCTCACCGGCCCGGCTCCCGCGGCCCGCAAGGCGCTGGCCAAGGCAGGGCTCGAGGTGAGCGACATCGACCTGTTCGAGATGAACGAGGCCTTCGCGGCAGCGGTGCTGCACTTCATGGCGGATCTCGGCGCCCCGCACGAGAAGGTGAACGTGAACGGCGGCGCGATCGCGCTCGGCCACCCCCTCGGCGCCACCGGCGCGATGTTGATCGGAACCCTGCTGGACGAGCTGGAGCGTCGCGAGCTCCGCTACGGCCTGGCCACCTTGTGCGTCGGCGGCGGTATGGGCGTCGCAACCATCATCGAGAGGCTGGCCGCATGATCTCCTGGAGCGAACAACACAGCGGCACCGGGACTGTTGTGACTCTGACGATGGACGACCCCGCGGCCGGCGCGAACACGATGAACGACACGTACGTCGCCGCCATGGCCGCTACGGTCGAGCGTCTCCAGGCCGAGAAGGCTGACCTCAGAGGCGTCGTGATCACCAGCGCCAAGGACACGTTCTTCGCCGGCGGCAACCTGCAGCTGCTGTCGCAGATCCAGCCGGAGAACGCGGCCGAGGTGTTCGAGACGCTCGAGGAGGTCAAGCGCCAGCTCCGCGTGCTCGAGACCCTCGGCGTACCGGTCGTCGCCGCGATCAACGGAGCCGCCCTGGGCGGTGGGCTGGAGATCGCGCTGGCTTGTCATCACCGGATCGTCGCGGACGACGACCGGATCGAGATCGGCGTCCCGGAGGTCACGCTCGGCCTGCTCCCGGGTGGCGGCGGCGTCACCCGCACGGTTCGCATGCTCGGCCTGCAGGACGCGCTGATGAAAGTGCTGCTGCAAGGCCAGCGGATGAAGCCCAGGCATGCCCAGTCCGTCGGCCTCGTCGACGAGGTGGTTCCGCGCGAGCAGCTGCTCGACGCGGCGTACCGGTGGATCAACGAGTACAAGCGCGAGTTGCAGGGCGACGCCAAGCAGCCGTGGGATCGGGACGGCTACAAGATCCCGGGCGGTACGCCGGCCTCCCCGAAGCTGGCCGCCTTCCTGCCGGCCTTCCCCGCGAACCTGCGCAAGCAGCTGAAGGGTGCTCCCTACCCAGCCCCGAAGGCGATCATGAGCGCGGCCGTCGAAGGCAGCCAGGTCGACTTCGGTACGGCGACCCGGATCGAGTCGCGGTACTTCGTCGAGCTGGCGACCGGCCAGATCGCGAAGAACATGATCAACGCCTTCTTCTTCGAACTGCAGGCCATCAACGCGGGGGCCTCGCGTCCGGCCGACGTACCGAGGTACAAGGCGCGGAAGGTCGGCATCCTGGGCGCCGGAATGATGGGCGCTGGTATCGCCTATGTCTGCGCCAAGGCCGGCATCGAGGTGGTCCTCAAGGATGTCTCGCTGGCAGCCGCCGAGAAGGGCAAGACCTACTCGGAGAAGATCCTCGCCAAGCAGGTGCAGAAGGGTCGCACCACGGTCGGGAAGGTCGAGGCGCTGCTCAGTCTGATCACGCCTACGGCCGACCCGAACGACCTGGCCGGCTGTGATCTGGTCATCGAGGCGGTGTTCGAAAGTGAGGAGCTGAAGAGAGGAGTCTTCGCCGAGATCGCCGCGGTGGTCGAGCCGGATGCGTTGCTGTGCTCGAACACCTCGACGCTGCCGATCACCTCGCTGGCCGAGGGAATCGACCGGCCGGATGACTTCGTCGGCATGCACTTCTTCTCGCCGGTGGACAAGATGCCGCTGGTGGAACTGATCGTCGGCGCCAAGACCTCCGACCGGGCGCTGGCGAAGGCCTACGACGTGGTCCGGCAGCTCAAGAAGACGCCGATCGTGGTGAACGACAGCCGCGGCTTCTTCACCTCTCGGGTGTTCGGCACCCTGGTGATGGAGGCTGCGGCGATGGTTGCTGAAGGCATCAACCCGGTGACGATCGAGCGCGCTGCCACCCAGTTCGGCTTCCCGGCACCGCCGCTGGCGATGCTGGACGAGGTCACGCTGACGCTGCCGCAGAAGATCCGCGATGCCGCCCGGGCCGCGGGGGACAACGCCGGGGCGTTCGACGAGCACCCAGGCATGGCTGTGGCAGACCGCTTGGTGACCGAGTTCGACCGCTCGGGCAAGGCGGCCGGGGCTGGATTCTACGAGTACCCGGCCGACGGTCCGAAGCACCTGTGGCCGGGCTTGTTCGAGCACTTCGCGAAGGACGACGTCGACGTACCGTTCGAGGACCTGGGCGAGCGGATGGCGTTCGCGATGTCGCTGGAGACGGTGAAATGCCTTGACGAGGGCGTGCTGCGCTCGGTCGCGGACGCGAACATCGGCTCGATCTTCGGCATCGGCTTCCCGCCGCTGCACGGTGGCGCGCTGCAATACATCAACGCGTACGCCGGCGGCCTGCCCGGCTTCCTCGCCAGGGCGCGCGAGCTGGCGGCGGCGTACGGGCCGCGGTTCGAGCCG
>JAWWOY010000745.1:0-12609 GCA_033851195.1 Kribbellaceae bacterium
CGGCGGAAGGGCGGCTCGTCGAGTATCGGGGTCGCCACCAGCAGCGAACCGGTCAGCGTCGAGGCCGTCATGACCCCATCATGTCCTGCCCGGCCGTCTTTTGGTCTCAGCCGGGGCGTCGGATCGCCCGGAAGCCCAGCCAGGCGCCGACGGCGACCCCGACCAGATCGGCCAAGGAGTCGAACGGGTCACCACTGCGGTCCGGCAGCAGGAAATGCTGGACGAGCTCACTCACCACCGCGTTGGCGACCAGCAGGGCAAGCAACAACCGAGCCCGTACGCCGCCGCGCAGGCCGAGGTAGGCGACTGACCCGAACAGCACCAGGTGCGCCACCTTGTCGACGTTCGGGATGTTCATCTGCGGCCCGGCCTGACGCGGCGAGTACAGCCCGTACAGGTGGATCAGGCAGGCCACCACGAAGGCGGCCTGCCACAACCGCGCCCGGACCGGGGTGCTGGTCAAAGCGCTGGTCAAAGCGCTGGGGAGTCGTCCGGGAAGTGCTCCGCGGCCGGCGGCTTGCCACCAGCGGCGTCCCGGACCGCGTGCGCGACCATCGTGTGCACCTCCGGGTGGAACACGCTCGGCACGATGTAGTCGGCATTCAGCTCGTCGTCGGTGACGACACCGGCCAGCGCCTTCGCAGCCGCCAGCTCCATCTGGATCGACACCTTCGACGACTGGGCGTCGAGCAGGCCGCGGAAGACGCCCGGGAAGACCAGCACGTTGTTGATCTGGTTCGGGAAGTCGCTCCGGCCGGTCGCCACCACCGCCGCGTACTCGTGCGCCGCCGCCGGGTCGATCTCCGGGTCCGGGTTGGCCAGCGCGAACACGATCGCGTCGTTGTTCATGGTGGCGATGTCCGCACCTGTCAGGATGTTCGGCGCCGAGACCCCGACGAACACGTCGGCCCCGGCCAGCGCGCCCTTCAGATCACCGCTGTACTTGGCCGCATTGGTGTTCTCCGCGATCCAGCGCAGGTCCGGCGACAGCCCGTCGCGGCCGGGGTGGATGACGCCCGCGATGTCGGCGACGATGGTGTCCTTCACCCCGGCCTCGATCAGCAGCTTCAAGATCGCGGTACCGGCCGCGCCCGCGCCGGACAGCACCACCCGGACCTCACGGATGTCCTTGCCGACCACCCGCAGGGCGTTGAACAGAGCCGCCAGTACGACGACCGCCGTACCGTGCTGGTCGTCGTGGAAGACGGGGATGTCCAGCTCCTCGCGCAGCCGGGCCTCGATCTCGAAGCAGCGCGGCGCGGAGATGTCCTCCAGGTTGATGCCCGCGAAGCCGGGCGCGATCGCCTTGACCACTCCGATGATCGTCTCGGTGTCCTGGGTGTCCAGGCAGAGCGGCCAGGCGTCGATGCCGGCGAACCGCTTGAACAAGGCGGCCTTACCCTCCATCACCGGCAGCGCGGCCTTCGGGCCGATGTTGCCGAGGCCGAGTACGGCGGAGCCGTCGGTGACCACCGCGACGCTGTTGCGCTTGATCGTCAGCCGGCGCGCGTCATCCGGGTTGGCCGCGATGGCCAGGCAGACCCGGGCCACCCCCGGGGTGTAGATCATCGAGAGGTCGTCCCGGTTGCGGATCGGGTGCTTGGCCTCCATCGAGATCTTGCCGCCGAGGTGCATCAGGAAGGTCCGGTCGGAGACCCGGCCGATCTCGACCCCCGGGACGGCGCGCATCACCTCGACCAGCCGGCCGGCGTGCTCGGTGTCGGCGGCCGCACAGGTCACGTCGATCCGGAGCCGCTCGTGGCCGGACGCGGTCACGTCGAGCGCGGTGACGAGGCCGCCGGCCTGCTCCACGGCGGTCGTCAGCTTGCTCACCGTCGATCCGCCGGCCGGTACCTCGAGACGGACAGTGATGGAGTAGGAAACGCTCGGCATAGCAGTCACGCACGCGATCTTCTCACGACGCCCCGCCAGCCCGGAGGTTCCGTACGTCGGGTCCGCCCCAGATCGATGGGTAATCCTTTACTCGGCGGATAGGCTGAGGGCCTGGAAGGGAGGCACGGGTGGCAACGATCAGCGATGTCGCGGCCAGGGCCGGGGTGTCCACGGCCACCGTCTCGCGGGCGCTGAACGGCAAGTCCACCGTCGACCGCGAACTGGTGGCCCGGGTGGTGGCCGCGGCCGGGGAGCTCGGCTACCAGCCGAACGGCCCGGCCCGGAACCTGCGCCGGCAGGAGGCGGCGGTCGTCGCCCTGATCATCTCCGACGTCGAGAACCCCTTCTTCACCGCGATCGCGCGCGGCGTCGAGGACGTAGCGCACGAGGTCGGCTACTCGGTGGTGCTGTGCAACTCCGACGAGAACGCCGACAAGGAGAGCCGCTACATCGACGTCGCGATCCAGGAGCGCGTCGCCGGCGTCATCCTCTCCCCGACCGGTAAGACGACCAGCGCCGACAGGCTCGCCGCCCGCGGCACGGCGTTCGTGGCGGTGGACCGTCCGCTCCCGGGGCAGGACAGCGATGTCGTCCTGGTCGACACCCGGCTGGCCGCCAAACAGGCGACGGCCCATCTGATCGCCCAGGGCTACGAGCGGATCGGCTGCATCACCGGACCCGCCGGCATCCGGACTGCCGATGACCGGCTGGCCGGGTACCGCGACGCACTGAAGGCAGCCAAACGGCGCAGCAGCACCAAGCTGGTCCGCCGGACCGAGTACAAGGCAGCCGGTGCACACCGAGCCGCCCAAGATCTGATGGCCCAGGCCGAGCCGCCCGACGCGCTGCTGGTTGCCAATAGCGCGATGGCAGTGGGAGTCCTGCAGGCCTTGCACGAACAGGGCCGGACGCCCGGGCGGGATGTGGGCATCGTTGCCTTTGACGACGTTCCCTGGGCTGAGTTGGTCACTCCGCCGCTCTCGGTGGTCGCCCAACCGGCATACGAGATCGGCACGGTGGCCGCACGGTTGCTGCTGGCAAGGATCGCCGACAACGCCCGCGCGGCCACCACGACCACTCTGGGAGCCCGCCTGATCGAACGCGGCAGCTCCCACCGCGGCTGACCAAAGAGCTAACGCAGCGTCAACTTCAGCAGGTCCAGACCGGCCAGGTAATTCGTCGCCGCCGGGTTCTTGCCGGTGACCGTCAGGCTGAGGCGGTGCTTGCCCGCGGTCAGCGCCATCGACCCGGTGATCGGCGGTGCGATCACCACCCGACCCGGCTCGTAACCGTCGAGCGGCTGCCCCACCGCCTGATCGTCGATCGCCAGCACCGCGATGCCGTAGTCCGGCGCCTTGGTCAGCACCGCGCTCAGGTCATAGGTACCCGTAGCCGGTACGTCGAACTCGACGACCACCTTGTCGCCCGCACTGTCGGCGCGGAACCACAGCTGCGCGTTGTTCGACCAGGTGACGCCACAGCAGCTGGCTTGAGCCTCCACCGGGGCGTCCGCACTGATTGCCGGAAGCAATGACTCCGCCTCGACGATCGCCGTCCGCCCGCTCGTCGCCGAAGCAGCGCCCGACAACGCTGAGCGGTGACCAGCGCCGTCGACGGCCAGCACCCGGTAGTACCAGGTCTCGTTCAGGCCGAGTCCGCTGTGCCGGAAGCCCGGCACCGGCGTCGTACCGATCAGTGAGCCGACCGATCCGGCGGTCTTCGACGCATACACCTCGTACGACTTCACGCCGACGTCGTCACGGCTGCTGTCCCAGCTCACCCCGATCTCGTTGGTGTCTCCGCCTTTTGCCTGCAATCCGGTCACCGCAGATGGCGTGGACTTGTCCGGGAACGGCGCGACCCGCGACACCGCCTCGTACGACGATGCGGTCCAGGCGGGTGATCCCGCCACCGGAGTGAGCGTCACGGCGATCGTCGACTTGCCCGCGGTCAGGCCGGCCGGCAGGTCGAATGAGTCCTCCAGCCAGCGTGAGGTCTGGTTGCCCAGCGGCTGCAGCCAGCGACCTGCAGGGCGTCCGTCCACCTGCACATCGGCCGCCTGGTACGAGTTCGCCTGGTCGCTCAGCCGGTTCAGCCGCACCCCGCTGTTCTGCCGATCCACGGCGAGCCGCAAAGTCACCGGACTCGTCGTGCTCTGCACCTTGTGCGTCACCGGCCGGCCGTCGAAGTCACCCTCGTACGTCGAGGTGAGCGTCGAGGTAAGCGTCGAGGTGAGCTCAGTGCCACCGGCCTGCAAGACGTCTGTCTTCTTCAGCTGGTAATCGGCCTGCCCGTACCAGTACGCCGTCGAGCTGTAGTCGGCCAGCTTGTCGGAAGCCGGGCCGTGCTCGATCCCGAACCGCAGGCTCGACCCGAACGGCACCGCGTCCCCGACCAGCAGCCGGTAGGCACCCGTGCAGTCGTACTTGCAGCCGTCGCCGTCCACCTCGTACGCCGGATTGCCGGCTGTCGGCATCGAGTAGGTCGTGCCGTCACGGAAGTACCAGCCCGACTCATAGAAGTCTTCCGTACCGGTTCCATGCGCCGCCGGCGAGAGCGAGCCGTCGACGTACACGCGCTCGTCACCCTCGAGATACTCGCGCCGGTTGCCACTCGGGATCAGCCCGCGCATCGACTGGGTAGCGCCGTAGTAGACGCCCGTACCCTGCGCGTCGAGGAATACCCAGTCGTCGCCCGGCGTGGTCTCGCCACGGTGAGCGGTGGCATTGAAATAGCCGAGCTCGCCATGAGCCAGCGCCTTCGGCACCGTAGTGTCAGGGGCACTGCCGACCTGGGCAGTGCCGCCCGCGACCGGTACCGAACCGGTGTTCACGAGCTCGACCTTCGCCGACTCGGCGTACGGCATCGGCCACCACGCGGTGTACCAGCCGTCCGGACTCGCATCGATCGAGCTGAACAGGGTCCGGGTGTCGTACTCACCCAGGCCCGAGCCGAAGAACTCGCCGAGCGGCGCGTCCACCGTGGTCTTCCCGTCGAAGGTGATCCGCAGCCGCGTGTCGTTCAGTACGGCGTCCGACTCGGCCAGCGCGGCCGGATCGACGACGTACCGCGCGGTTCTGCTGCCCTGCCAGCTCTGCTGGTCGATCGTGTAGCCATGCGCGGCCTCCTCGCCAGGATGGCCGGGGCCTAGGTCCAGGACGTCCGTGCGGGTCCACTGACCGGCGACCTTGCTCTGTACGTCATAGCGGAACTCGTTCACGTCGAGGTCGGAACCGACGAACTGGTTCGAGATGGTCAGCCTCGACTTACCGCTGGTGAGAGCGGCGGGGATCTCGATGGTCTGGTCGGCCCAGCGCCCGGCGGGCTGTGCCGGCCCACTGGTCCACTCGCCGACCGGCTGTCCGTCGACCAACAGCCGGCTGCGTTGGTTGCCGATCACCGGGTCGAACCGCTTGGTCAACCGCACCCCCTCGTTGCCCGGAGCAACGGCGACGGTGAAGGTCGAGCCACCCTTGTACGCGCGTCCGTCGTCCACCGCTCGGGGCGACCGGACCAGCTGCGGCAGCTTCACGCGGATACTGGTGAGCTTCCCGGCACCCTCCACCTGGGCAAGGGTCGTTCTGCCGCCGGCCGGCACCGACACGGCAGCAGTCTGCGTGCGGGTGCCGGGCGCGGCCGGTTTCGGGTCACGCAGGCCGAACCCGCGGAGCAGGTCGAGCACATCGGTGGCCTTGTCCGCCGGGTCGAAGGTGGAGACGCCCTCGGCGTCGGCGAAGGTCCGGTACGACACGTGGTAGAAGCTCGGGTTGTGCTGCACCGTGATCCGCATCCGCTGCCGGTACGGCATCGGCACCTTGATCACGGCACCGCCGGCCGTGTCGTCGCCGTTGCCGACCAGTGGCCAGGCGAACGGCGCGCCGAGCTTGCCGGTGACGACGTCCTGGGCCTTCGCGTCCAGGACCGTCCGGCCGTCCAGCTCGATCCGGATCCAGCCGGTGTCGGTGATGTCGCCGCCACCGGTCGGGCCGAACCGGGTGAACCAGATCGATTGGATTTCACCGGCGCCCTCTCGCTCGGCGATCACACAGCCGGCATCGCTGACCCGCAGGCACGAGTACTTGCCGTCGAAGCCGTCGTTGTTGCCACCGGTCCGGTCGAAGCTGGAGAACTGGCGGGTCTGGACCCCGCTGCGCAGCTCGCCGGCGCGATCGAGGCGACGGTAGGCGTCCCAGCCCACCGGGCCTTTGGCTGTTCCGGCCGCCTGGCCGGCTACATCTTGAGCGGCCGGGGCCGGCACCGCGGCCGGGGCGGGGGCTGGCACCGCGGTCGGGGCCGGCACTGCGGTCGCCGGGGGTCCGGCGGTCAGCGCCATCACCGCGACAGTCGATATCAGGGTAGGCAGAAGCAAACGTCTGGACACAGTGGCTCCTCAGCGGACGGAAGAGAGGAAAAGTGCCGAGTGAATGGATGGCGGCGGTGGACGCACACACCCACCCGACAGGTACTGGGACAGCTCAGCCGGTCGGGTTCTCCTGGGCGTAGATCGAAGCAGCGTTGCTCTTGTCGATCAGCCGCGTCGGCAGCGTCTGGGTGCGCTCGATGGTGCCGCAGTCGACCAGGATCTTCTTGGCCGCCGCGATCGCTTCCTTGCCGTTGGTCGGGTAGGTGAAGGTCGCCGTCAGCCGGCCCTGCTCGACCGCCTTGATGCCGCCGGACGGGATCGGCAGCGCATCGATGCCGATGAACTTCATCTCCTTCTCCCGGCCGACCGCCTTCGCGGCCAGGTACGCACCCTCGGCCATCGGGTCGTTGTGGGAGTAGACCACGTCGATCTTCGGGTTGGCCTTCAGCAGGGCGTCCATCTGCGCCTGGCCCTTCTCCCGCAGCCAGTCACCGCTGCCGCTGGCGATGATCTTGACCTTCGGGCTGGCCTTGATGCCGGCCGCGAAGCCGTCGTGCCGCTCGGTCTGCGGGGTGGCACCGGCCAGCCCCTTGAGCTCGACCACGTTGCCGCCGTTCGGCAGCAGTTTCTCGGCCACGTACTTGCCGGCCTCGGTGCCGATCTGGACGTTGTCGCCACCGATGAAACCGGTGTAGGCGTCGCCCTCGACCTTGCGGTCCAGCACGATCACCGGGATGCCCTTGTCGAAGGCCTTCTTCACCACCGCGGTGAGCGGCTTCGCCTCGTTCGGGCTGATGATCAGCAGGTCGATCTGCTGGGTGATGTAGTTGTCCACATCGGCGACCTGCTTGGCGTTGTCCTGAGCGGCGTCGGCGAACTTCACCTCGAACTGCGGCACGTCCTTCGCCGCCGCTTTGATGTCGTCGTCCATCCGCTGCCGGTACGGCTCGGCCACGTTCGCCTGGCTCATCCCGATCACATACTTGCCGTCGGCCCCCTTGCACTGTTTGGAGCCCTGGGCCTGAGGGGTGCTGGAGGTCCGCTCGTTCGTCGTGCCGCAGCCGGCCAGCAGTAGCGCGGTGACGGCCGCGGCGGCGAGCGGACGGTTCAGGTGTCGCATCAGGTTCAAACCTTTCCTCAGGAGGCGGGTCGCAGACGTTGCAGCGCGGCCGCCGCAACGATCACGAGACCCTTGATCAGGAGCTGGATGTTGGAGTCGATGTTGTTCAGGGCAAGGATGTTGTTCAGGACCCCGAGCAGCAGGGCGCCGGCCACCGTGCCGGCCACCGAGCCACGACCGCCGGCCAGACTGGTACCACCGATCACCACCGCGGCGATCGCGTCCAGCTCGTAGCCGATGCCGTCGTTCGGGCTGCCCTGGTTCAGCTGGACCGCGTGCACGATGCCGGCCAGCGAGGCGAGCAGACCGCAGATCGCGAAGACCGCGATCTTCACCCGGATCACCGGTACGCCGGACAGCCGGGCAGCCTTCTCGTTGCCGCCGACGGCGTACAGGTGGCGGGAGAAGGCGCTGACGCGGAGGAACACCACGGCGGCGACGGCCACCACCGCGAAGATCAGCACCGGGATCGGTACCAGGCCGCCGAAGGTCCGTTCGCCCAGGATCGCGAAGGAGTCCGGCGCCTCGTGCGGGCCGTTGCCATAAGCAATGGCGACGCCCTGCCCGCCGGACCAGATCCGAGCCAGACCTCTGGCTATCTGCAGGCCTGCCAGCGTCACGATGAACGACTGGATCCCGATCATCGCCGTCGCCATGCCCTGCAGCGCACCGAAGACCAGACCGATCGCCAGCACCACCAGGACCGACGGCAGGAAGCCCCAGTCGCTCTCCACCATCAGCACGGCCGAGCCGACCGCGGCGAGCCCGAGCACGGCGCCGACGGACAGGTCGATGCCGCCGATCAGGATCACGAACGTCATGCCGACCGCGATGATGCCGATCTCGGACACCGCGCGGACCACGTTCGCCAGGTTGTCGGCACTGACGAAGAGGATCTCGCCGTTGCGCCGCGGGGAGAAGACGATCGCCGCCAGGAACACCGCGAGCAGCCCGAAAACACTCTGGAACCGGAACAGCGTCGCCACCACGCCACCCGACCCGGACTGCTTCTCCGCGGGTGCGGCAGCTGCGGCGGCCTTGGACTGTACGTCGGTCACTCCGACCCTCCGACCTCTTCGAACACGGCGCTTTCTCCCATCGCTGCGGCGAGCAGGTCGCCTTCACTCGACTCGGCGGTGCTGAACGAGGCCACGTCACGGCCGTCCCGAAGCACCACCACCCGGTCACACACCCCGACCAACTCGGGCAGTTCGGACGAGGCCAGCAGGACGCCGATGCCCTGCCCGGCCAGCTCCCCGAGCAGCCGGTAGATCTCCGACTTGGCGCCGACGTCTACGCCACGAGTAGGTTCGTCGAGCAAGAGCAGCCGCGGCTCGGTCAGGAGCATCCGGCCGAACACAACCTTCTGCTGATTGCCCCCGGACAGCGTGCCCACGTCGTCCTGCAGCCGGCCGAACTTGAGCCGCAGCCGGTCCGCCATCCGCACCGACGCCGCCCGTTCCATCCGGCGCGCGATCACCCCGAGCCGCCCGTACGCCGGCAGGCTGGAAACGACGGTGTTGGCCAGGATCGAGTGGAACAGCACCAACCCGGATGCGCGCCGGTCCTCCGGCACGAAGCCGATGCCGTGGCGCAGTGCGTGCCGCGGGCTGCGCGGGTGGATCTCCTGGCCCTCCAGCAGGATTGCGCCGGACCTGGCGCCGCCCGGCGCCACGCCGTACAGGGTTTCGAGCAGCTCAGTGCGACCAGCGCCGAGCAGGCCTGCCAGGCCGACGATCTCGCCGGAGCGAACCGTCAGGGAGATGCCGTTCGGATCGCGGCGGCCGGGGCGCGGGCGGCGTGGCCGGAGCACCAGGTTCTCCACTCGGAGCAACTCATCGCCGGTCGAGGCATCGGGGGTGGTGAACATGGTCTGCACCGGGCGGCCGACCATCGCCTCGACCACCTCCGCCGTGGTGAGCGAACGCGGGTCGAAGCTCGCCACGAACTGCCCGTTGCGCAGCACGGTGGCACGGTCGGCGACCTGGGCGATCTCCTCCATCCGGTGTGAGATGTAGACGATTCCGACACCCGCGCGGCGCAGTTCGCGGATCACCACGAACAGCCGCTCCACCTCCGAGGTGGTCAGCGCGGAGGTCGGCTCGTCCATGATCAGCACCCGAGCGTCCAGCGAGATCGCCTTCGCGATGGTGACGAGCTGCTGCTCGCCGACGCGGAGCTCACCGACCGGGCGGCGCGGGTCCAGCTTCACCCCGCTGCGCTCGAGCAGTGCTCTCGCCTCGCGCTCCATCCGGCGCCGGTCGACGCCGCCCCAGCGGGTCCGCAGCTCGCGGCCGAGGAAGATGTTGTCGGCCACCGACAGGCCCGGCACCAGGTCGAGCTCCTGGTGGATCATCGCGATCCCGGCGCTCTGCGCGTCGGTCGGACCGGCGAAGCTGACCGGCTCGCCGCCGATCTCGATCTGCCCGTCGTAGTCGGTGACGTCGCCGGACAGGATCCTCATCAACGTGCTCTTGCCGGCGCCGTTCTCGCCCAGCAGCGCGTGGACCTCGCCTGCGCCGAGGGTGAAGTCGACCTCCCGGCAGGCCTGTACGCCGCCGTACCGCTTGCCGATCTGGGACATCCGGACCAGGGCAGCGACCTCGGTCATGACACCTCCGCGATCGGGTGAGTAATCGATTTCCCGGACGCTAGACCTGTGCTCGCCGACGCGTCAACCCCTCAGCGCGCTGCGGCCCAATCCCGGCACTGGCCAAGCGCTTGCCGCCGGAGAACCCGGGCAATCCACACACGTCATCGGCGGCTCGCGTCCCGCACCGGACCTCCGGTGCAGGAGACTAGATCAGCTCGACGGGCGGGTGGACCTTTTCGATCCTGGTCGAAAGGTCAGCTACTTCGTCTGAGCCCCTCGGCATTGTCGGATTCTCGCTGTCCAGCCAGGCGCGGACCGACTCGTTGTGCTCGCCGAGACGCGGGGGCGGCAGGTTGACCTCGCGGGCGCCGGCGTACGGCTGATCGTCGAAGCGCAGCGGCGGCCCGGGCAGCTGGATGCGGCCGAGCGTCGGGTGTTCCACATCGATCAGCAGCCCCTGCGACAGCGTCTGCTCCCACTCGTAGACCTGTTGGAAGTCGCGCACCTTGCCCGCCGGGATGCCCTGCTCCGCCAAGCGTTCCAGCCAGACATCGGCCGGCGCCGCCGAGAACGCCGACTCGATCAGTGCGGTCAACTCATCGCGGTGGGCCACCCGCTGTGCGTTGGCGGCGAACCGCTCGTCGGCCGGGTCGATCCCGACCACTGGCGCGAACGTCCGCCACTGCCCCTCGCTGCCGACCGCCACCTGCACGATGTCGTCCTTGGTGCGATACATCCCGTACGGCGCGATCTGTGCGTGGTGATTCCCTACCCGCTCGGGCAGTTCTCCGGCGACGGTCCACTTGGTGCCGTGAAACGCGTGCACACCGATCACCGACGCCAGCAAGCTGGTCCGCACCACCCGGCCCTTACCGGTGGTGCGTCGCTCATGCAGAGCCGCCAGCACACCGTAAGCGCCGTACATGCCGGCCAGCAGATCTGCGATCGGTACGCCGATCTTAGTCGGCTCGACGGCTCCGGTGATGCTCATCAGGCCGCCCTCACCCTGGGCGATCTGGTCATACCCGGCCCGGCCGCCATCCGGCCCGTCATGTCCGAAGCCGGTGATCGACAGGATCACCAGGCCGGGGTTGAGTTCGTGCAACTGCTCGACGGAGAACCCCAGCCGGTCCAGTACTCCCGGGCGGAAGTTCTCCGCCAGCACGTCGGCTCTTCGGACCAACTGCGTCAGGAAGTCCTTGCCCTCGGGCGATTTAAGATCTGCCGTGACCGATTCCTTGTTCCGGTTCGCGGACAGGAAGTACGTCGACTCGCGCTCCTCCTCGGATCCCACGAACGGCGGGCCCCAGCCGCGGCTGTCGTCACCGCCCGCGGGCGATTCGACCTTGATCACCCGGGCGCCGAGGTCCCCCAGCATCATCGCCGCCTGCGGTCCGGCAAGCGCGCGGGTCAGATCGACGACAACCAGGTCCGACAGGAGATTCTGCACCTGAGCCAGATTAGTGCCTCGCGCTGGAGCTTCAATGCTGGTGACGTCCAGGTGCGCATTGTCCACTAGGCCACGAACTCGACGCCTGGAAGATCCGCACCATGTGCCGAAACACAACTAGTGTTCCGTGCGGGCCGCTAGCGGGTGACTTTGCGGGCGAGCCCTGCCAGGCGCTGGGTGACATCGCGGGGACGTTCCTGCATCAGCATGTGCCCGGCGCCCGGATACATCCAAAGGCGGGCACTCGGCAGCAACTGCGCCATCCGGGTGCCGTGTCGCGGCGGGAGCAGCCGGTCCCGGGTGCCGTGCATGATCTCCACCGGGATGCCATCGAGCACCTTCAGGGCGTGGCCGAGATCGTGCTGGGTGAGTGCCTCGAAGAAGCCGCTCAGCGATCGCCCCGGCGTGGCAGCGAGGTCCGCCATCAGGATGTCCACCTCGGCCGGATCCGCGCCCTTGCCGAACACCATCCGGCGCACCGCCGGCCGCCGCAACCGCGCTCCAGCCAACTCCATCCACGCCGCCCTAAGCGCGGCCCGCTCAACCCGCGCCGCCCCCTCCACCCGCGCCGTCCTCTCGACCCGCACCGTCTTCTCGACCCGCACCGCCCCCTCGACCCGCGCCGGCCCCTCGACCCGCGCTGTCCGCTGGGCCCGTCGTTCCAGGCGTTGGCCGGCCAGGTCGATCGCCCTCGGCGCCACCCGCAAGGCCGTCGCGTCGAACCGCGCCGGCAGACCGAACGGCCTCGACGCGATCCGCCCCGATGACGTACTCACCAGCGCCGCAGCAGCGATCCGCGCACCGAACAGTTCCGGTCGCTGATCCGCCAGCGCCATCAAGGTCATCCCGCCCATCGAGTGCCCGGCGTACACGACCGGTCCGGACGGTACGACGGCGTCCAGCACCGCGACCAGGTCCTCGGCCAACCGCTCGATCCGGGTGGATCCGACCGGGGCCGCCTCGGACCTCCCGTGACCGCGATGGTCGTAGGCGACAACGCGCACCGCCGACTCACCGAGCACCCGCGGCAGCCCTTCGAACTGGTGGTGCCAGCTACGCGTCGAGCAGGTCCAGCCGTGGCTCAGGACGACCGTCACCGGCGCGTCCTCGGGGCCGCTGGTTTCCACATGCAGCCGAACGCCGTCCGTCGTGACCACCCCGGACCGCCCGGCCTGCGTCGTCATACGGTC
>JAWWOY010000784.1:0-6597 GCA_033851195.1 Kribbellaceae bacterium
CGGCGGTCGAGAAGCTCCGAGCTGGGTCGAAACCCCAGTTCGTGAGCCATTTCCGTAAAGGATTGGAGTCGGCTCGGGGCCTCCCGGAGTACGAGATCGCGCACGTACCAGCCTCGTTGTGGTGAAGGGACCGTGAGGCCTTCATCGGATGCGGCCTGGAACCCGGCCCGAACGGTCATGCGACTGAGCCCGGTCTCCAGCGCGAACTGCCGCTCACTCGGCAGCCTGCTTCCACTCGGGTACCGCCCGCTGACGATCCCCTCGAGGATCCGTTTCTTGATCCGCTCAACCGCGGGCTCTCCTGCTGTCACGGCAACGACTATACCAGTTGGAGCAATCCAATCACGAGCAAGTTCGGTTAAATCTAAGCCGAAACCGCACTACCACAGGCCATCGAGCGAACAACTGGTTGGGACTGGCATAACTGGTTTCCCCGTCGTAAGGTGGCTGGAAATCACGGGACGGACGAAGGAGTCACGATGGTCACCAGGCGGACGGTGTTGAAGTCGGGGGCAGCGCTCGGCCTGTTCGCTGTGGCTGGTTGCGCGCCGCAGGGCACCAAGGCGAGCAGCTCCGCGCCCACGCCGGCCGCGTCGATCGATGTCGCCAAAGCCGGTACGGTGACACTGTCGATGCTGGACTGGTGGTCCGGTGACGCCGCCCAGTGGGTGGCCAACGCGGTGAAGGCGTTCCAGCAGAAGTACCCGAACGTGACGATCAAGCGCACGTCCGTCGACTGGGGCCAGCTGACCCAGACGGCCAATCTGCGGTTGAAGGAGAAGAACCCGCCGGACATCATCACGGTCAACAACGGATGGCAGTCCCTCGGCACGTTGGCCAAGGCAGGGCTCGTCCTCAACCTGGACGGCTACTCGAAGGCGTTCGGCTGGAACGACTTCCCGAGCACGATTCTGCGCCAGACCCAGTTCACACCCGACGGCAAATCAATGGGCACCGGATCACTGTTCGCCACACCCGTCGCCAGCTCGTCGTTGATCGGCCTCTATTACAACAAGACAGTCCTGGACCGCGTGGGCGCCACGGCGCCGACCGACCTCGCCTCCTTCGAGGATGCGTGCTCGAAGGCCAAGGCGGCGGGCGTTGTTCCCATCGGCTACGGGTCCCAGGACAAAGGATCGTCGACGGCAATCCTGCTGGCCCTGCAGGACTTGTTCGGCGATCAGGAGAAGCTCAACGACTTCGTCTACTCGACGGGGTCCGTGAAGGCCGGCGAGATCGGGATGTCGGAGGCGGCGGAGCGCCTCAGGTCCTACCAGGACAAGAGCTGGCTGACGCCGAATCACGCCGGCATCCAGTACGCCGACGCGGTCGATGCGTTCCTCAAGGGGAAGTCCGCGTTCCGGTTCGAGTACACGGGAACGTTGGCCTTCAAGGGCGCCCAGAAGCAGGAGTACGGGTACACGCAGCTCCCGCAGGTCACTGGTGGGAAGGTCGTCGGTACCGGTGCATCAACCGCGGTCGCACTCGGCTCGAAATGCGCGCACCCGGATGTTGCCGCCTCGTTCCTCGACTTTCTCGCGGGCCCGCAGACTGCGCAGTACGTTGTCGAGAACGGTCTCCTGCCCCTTCTCCACGACGTCAAGCCACCATCGGACAACGCTGAGTTCGGCACGGAGATCGCCGGTCAGCGGTCGCTGGACAAGGACAACGGATACGTCCCGTACTTCGACTGGTCCACTCCCTCGATGCTGGACACTCTCGGTGGTCAGGTTCAGTTGCTGCTTGCCGGCCGGAGCACACCTGACGGGGTGGTCAAGGCTGTTCAGGCTGACTACGACAAGTTCCAGGCCGGCCGATGAGTGTTCAGACTTCTCGCCTGACGGTCCGCGGTCGCGCGAGACCGAGGGTGCGAACCGTCTCGAGACAGGCCCGGCGACGGCGCTGGATCGGGCTGCTCTACCTGTCGCCCGCACTGTTGCTGTACGGCGCGATCGTCTTGGTGCCGCTGCTCCAGACCGTGAACTACTCCTTCTACAAGTGGGACGGGGTCACCGAGCCGTCCTGGGTGGGACTGCAGAACTACCTCGAATTCGGACGCGACCCGCGGATGTACGCCGCCTTCGGGCACGTCCTGGTGCTGATCGTCATGTTCGGCCTGGTGCCGCTCGGCCTCGGGCTGGTCAGTGCGGCCTTGCTCAGCAGGGCAAAGATCCGCGGGGAGGGCATCTACCGCTGGTTCCTCTTTCTCCCTCAGGTGTTGACGAGTGTCGTGGTGGCCATCATCTGGAAGCGCATCTACGCGCCCGACGGCCCATTGAACGGCGCGTTGCGCTGGGTGGGCTTGGACCACCTGACCCGCAACTGGCTCGGTGACTTCACCTGGGCCCTTCCGGCGCTCGGCATGATCGGTGTCTGGGGCGGCTTCGGCTTCACCATGGTGCTGTTCCTCGCCGGCATTCTCGCCATCCCGGACGAGCTCTACGAGGCCGCGCGGTTGGACGGCTCGACGCGGTGGCAGGAGTTCAGGCTGATCACCCTCCCCAGCCTGCGCGGACAGATGGCCATCGCACTGACCCTGACCATCACCGGTGCGCTGCGGACCTTCGACATGGTCTACATCACGACCCAGGGCGGCCCTGGGACTGCCACGACCACCCCGGCGCTTCTCCTGTACCAGTTGGCCTTCGTCAACCCTGATGTGGGTAAGGCCTCTGCGACTGGTGTGGTCCTGGCCGTCCTGTGCCTCGGCATCGCGGTCGGCATCACCCGGATCATGGAGAACAAAGACCGATGATCTCCAGATACGAGCGCGCCACGAACTACGTGATCGTCATCGCGCTGACAGTCGGGGTGCTCTTCCCCGTTGCCTGGTTCGTCCTGACATCCCTCAGCCCCAACACCTCGGGCGCACTGGACCTGGCCAGGATCTCGTGGGGCAACTTCGGGGCGGCCTGGCGTGACGGGAACCTCGCCCACTCGATGTACGCGTCCCTGGTAATCACCGTGAGCGCTGTTGCCGGACAGACGGTGCTCGCAATCCTTTCCGGATATGCGTTCGGCGTCCTCGGAGTGGTCGGCGAGCGATTCCTCTTCCCGATCGTCTTGCTGGGGATGATGGTCTCCACGGAAGTGATCGTCATTCCGCTGTACTACGAGTTCGAGCGCATCGGCCTCACCAACTCCTGGTTGGGACTGGTCATCATTCAACTCGGGATGGGGGTTCCGTTCGGGACCTACTGGATGCGGGCGACGTTCAGAGCGCTCCCCCGCTCGGTGATGGACTCCGCTGCCGTCGACGGAGCGGGAGTGTGGAGCACCTTGTGGCGCATCCTCGTCCCGATGGCTCGTCCTGCGGTCCTCACCTTGGTCCTGCTTTCGTTCATGTGGACCTGGAACGACTTCTTCCTGTCACTGATCTTCCTTGGAGACCCCGAGAAGCAGACCGCGACCGTGGCCCTGGGGGCCTTCCAGGGCCGTCACGTGCTGCAGGTCAACCTGATGGCAGCCGGCTCGCTGATCGTCTCGTTGCCGGTCGTGGCTCTGTACCTGTTCTTCCAGCGTGAGTTCATCAGCGGCGTTATGGCCGGCGCGGTCAAGGAGTGACGTGACCACGCCTATCACCGTAATGTCCTCCGCCGCCCAGATCGGCGAAGTCGTGGCCCAGCAGATTCTGGAACGGCTTGCGACTGCGGATCGGTACGTTGTCGGCTTTCCTGCCGGTCGCAGTGCGACTCCGGTGGCAGCTGCCTTGAACCGGCTGGCGCACCAGGGCGGAGTCCGCGTGGACGGCCTGCAGGTGGTGATGATGGATGAGTACGTCACGGGACAAGCCGGACAGTGGAAGCTGTTGTCCCCACATACACCGCACAGCTGCATCGGATGGGCCCAACGGAATCTGGTGGCGCCTCTTGGCGACCTGGGCCTTCGTCCGAACAGTCTGATCGCCCCCGACCCCAACGAGCCCGACGCCCTCGAGCGGGACGTCCTCGCTTTAGGTGGCATCGACCTCTTCCTGCTTGCCAGTGGTCAGGGCGACGGCCACGTCGCCCTGAACGGTCCGGGGACGCCGCGGAATGCGCCCACCCGGGTCGTGAAGTTGCCTGAGTCAACGCGCCGAGACAACGTGTCCACGTTCCCGAACCTGCGCTCCCTTGCGGACGTCCCGTCGTACGGCGTCACGATCGGTACTGCGGAACTGGCCGCTCTCTCGCACTCCGCGGTGATGCTCCTCTGGGGACCGAACAAGGCGTACGCCTTCGACCGTATCCGCCGGGCCGACAGCTACGACCCGATGTGGCCGTCGACCATCGTCCACGACTGCCGCAACGCCCTCATCTACGCGGATGACGAAGCCGCACAGAAGTCAGAACCAGAAGGGGTCTGATAAGACATGGCTCGAATCAAGATGGCCTACATCGGCGGAGGATCCTCCAGAGCAGCTGGCACCATGGCCTCGTTCTTGTGGCACGGGCCCGAGTTCGCGGGCTCGGAAGTGGTGCTCATCGACAAGGACCCGGAGCGTCTGGAGACCGTCCGCAGGATCGCCGAGAAGCTCGCTGCGGAAGGCGGTGACGACATCGCCGTCTCCGCGACCACGGACCAGCGAGCTGGATTGACCGACGTCGACGCCGTCCTGACCAGCTTCCGTCCCGGCAACTTCGGCGCCCGCGCGCTCGATGAACGGATTCCGCTCAAGCACGGCGTCATCGGGCAGGAGACCCAGGGGCCTGGTGGTTTCTTCATGGCGCTGCGCTCCATCAACGACATGCGAAGCATCACCGATGACCTGCAGGCCGTTGCCCCAGGGGCAGTGATCTTCAACTACACCAACCCCGTCAACATCGTCTCCCAGGCTGTCGCGGACCACACGCCCATCCCCATCTACTCGATGTGCGAAGGGCCGCTCGTGTTCCCACCCGTAGTCCTCAAGGCGGCCGGGCTCGATCCTGATCGAGCCAAGGTCACCATGGCCGGTGTGAACCACAACTGTTGGAGCTTCGAGCACCTGTACGACGGGGAAGACGTCATGCCGTTGCTGGAAGCCGCGTGGGCAGATCGCAAGGACGACCCGACTCTCGATGACAATTCGAAGCGGGCGCTGCACCTCGCCGTGGTCATGCAGTCCATTCCGTCGGATTACTTCAACTATTACTACTTCCGGAACGAGCTGTTCAGAGCGCAGCAGGCCGCGCCCCGAACCCGTTCGGAAGTGATCATGAACGCAGTTCCCGGTTACTGGGATCACTACCGCGAACAGGCTGAGTCCAGCCATCCCCAGCTCGATCCCGCACGGTCGCGGGGCGGGATCCACGAACTCGAGCTGGCCATCGACGTCATGAGCGCCTACTACAACGACACGGGTGCACGTCTGCCCGTAAACCTTCCGAACGCCGACGGCGCACTCCCGGGCTTCGACGCGGAGACTGTCGTCGAGGTCTACTGCACCGTGAATCGGAAGGGTTGCCACATCGAGGCGCAACAGCCGCTGCCGCTTGCCGTTCGGGGTATCACGCGTCAGCTCGCCGACTACCAGATGCTGGCGGCGAAGGCTGCCTGGGAGGGCACTCGGGCCGACGCCATCCGGGCGCTCATCGCGAACCCCCTTGTGCCCGACCTGTCCGTCGCCGAGCCCCTGTACGACGAGATGGCCGCCGCGCATTCGGCGTACCTGCCGGAAAGACTTCTCAGGTGAGAGACGTTTTTCTCGCCGTCGACGCCGGCAACACCAAGACCTGGGCAGGGTTGACGACGGCCGAAGGTGACCTCATCGGTCTCGCCCGGGGTGGCGTCGGCGACATCTACGCGCCAGCCGGGGCTGAGGCCGCCAAAGCCGTCGTCCTCAGCCTCGTCGGCGACGTGCTCGACTCCGCCGGCATCGGCCCGTCCGACATCAAGCACGCAGCCTTCCGGTTGGCGGGTGTCGACTGGCCCGTTGACGCGCAATTCTGGATCGCGGCACTGCGGGAGGTCTTCGATGATGAGACCTTCAGTATCAAGAATGACGGCTTCGCCCTGATTCGGTGTGGCCGGCTCGATGGGCAGGGCATCTCCGTCGTTCTGGGCACCGGAGCTGCACTGGCCGGCAGGGGTCCGGAGAAGGAATGGGCGCTGTCGTGGTGGCTGCAGCACCCGCTCGGCGGCGCCGGCCTGGTGAGCGAGGCGTTGCGAGTGGTGTATCTGTCTCAGCTCGGGCTGGCTGAGTCCACGAAGCTTGCGGCCGTACTTCCGCCCTTGTTCGGAGCATCGACCCCGGAGGAGATGCTCGAGACCACCACCACGCGAGGCAACACCTTCACATTCGCGGCTCTGGCCGCGCACGCCCCATCAGTCCTGGCTCTCGTCGATGACGACCCTGTTGTGGCTGAGCTGGTCAATACGCAGGCGGACCGGATCGCCGACTACACCCTCAGCCTCGCCCGCACCTGCGGACTCGCCGGCGCCGGCGACCCTGTCACCGTTGTTGTCGGCGGCGGCCTCGTCCGAGAGTCGCGTGCACCTCTGTTCGCTGCCCTCCGCCGGACCTGTGATCGTCGCAATCTCAACCTCGACCTTCAACACAATCAGCACCCTGCCCTCGTGGGGGCGCTTCTGGATGCACTGGCCGAGGGTGGCGCCACCCCGACCGAAGCGGTTCGG
>JAWWOY010001147.1:0-3378 GCA_033851195.1 Kribbellaceae bacterium
CGATGACTCTGATCCAGCCACAAATCGCTGGCAAAAGCGGCTCCTCCGCCCGGGTTGGCAAGACCGACCAGGTGCGGACTGACCCGAAGTTTGAGGATGCGCGGCGTCCCAACATCCGCCGAGCTGCGCTACATCCAACGGCGCCTGTCCCCGGCCATCGGCGCCCGTCCCCGGCCAACGGCGCGCCTGTCCCCGGCCGAGGTTGAGGCGTTGACCGCCGACTACGAGGGCGGTGGACGGGTCGAGGAGCTGGCGCGGATCGACGGCGTCCATCGCACGACAGTCTCGCGAGCCGGGCGGGTAAGACCGGCGGTCGGCTGACCGCGGTGCAGGTGGGTGAGGGCGGTGCGGCTCTATGAGGAGAGGGTTTGTCCTCGACGATCAGCACACGCATGCTCCCGCATGTTACCGGCCGGTGACATATCGTCGGCATATCGAAAACCACATACATGCTGGCAACACCACGCTACCTTGACTGGAGGCATGACCTACAGCGAACCAGCACGAACAGCGGCCCGCCGCATCCGATCGCTGGGGTCCTGGTCCTCCTCGGACGTCCCAAAAATGGGAATTGCGATTTATGGATGCGGGCAGGACGAGGCTGTTTTGTTCCGAGAGATGGCGCCTCGCTTTGGCGTTATGCCAGCTATCACGGAGGCAGCGGTATCTGAAGCCAATATTGAACTGGCATTTGGAAACCGATGCATCAGCGTCGGTCATAAAGCAGAAATTACAAATTCCACCCTTCTTGCGCTTAGCCAAGCCGGTGTAACGTATATCTCCACAAGAAGCATTGGATATAACCACATCGATTTGAAATACGCCGAGGGTGTCGGCATTTCCGTCGAAAACGTCGCTTATTCACCCGACAGCGTGGCTGACTACACACTGATGCTGACGCTGATGGCGGTGCGAAATGCAAAATCCATTATCAGGCGTGCAGATGTTCATGATTACAGATTGAATGACGTACGCGGGAAAGAACTACGCGATCTGACCATCGGGATAATTGGAACAGGACGCATTGGCGCCGCAGTCATGGCCAGGCTGCGAGGTTTTGGCTGCCGCATATTGGCCTATGACAATTGTCCCAGGACCTCTGCCGATTACGTTCCTCTCGATGAATTGCTACAGCAGAGCGATATTGTAACGCTCCATACACCACTTAACGCGGATACACACCATCTCCTAAATCGTCAACGTATCGAGCAGATGAAGCACGGCGCGTTCATTATCAATACTGGACGCGGTTCACTTCTTGATACCGAGGCCCTTATTCCAGCATTGGAAAGCGGCAGATTGGGCGGTGCAGCGTTGGATGTCATCGAAGGAGAAGAAGGAATATTCTACGCCGACTGCAGAAACAAACCCATTGAAAGCAAATCGCTGCTGCGACTACAAAAATTGCCGAATGTGATTATTAGTCCGCACACCGCCTATTACACAGACCACGCCCTGAGCGATACCGTTGAAAACTCTATTATCAACTGTCGGAAATTTGAAAGCAGAAAGCAGCAATGGATATGAAAATCGGAATTATATTCGGGGGCTGTTCCGAAGAACATCTCATCTCCGTCAAATCTGCGCAAGAGGTCGCAAAAAACCTCGATACCGAAAAGTATGAACCGTTCTATATCGGGATTACGAAGAGCGGTGCTTGGAAGCTTTGTGACGGCCCTGACGCAAATTGGGAAAACGGCAGTTGCCGTCCGGCTGTGCTGTCACCGGACAGAAGCGCACCCGGATTGCTTGTTCTAGAGGATGGAAAATACGAAACGATCAGTCTGGATCTGGTGTTTCCCGTCCTGCACGGCAAACTCGGCGAGGATGGTGCAATCCAAGGTTTGCTGGATCTCTCCGGCATCCCCTACGTAGGCTGCGATGTCCAAAGTTCTGCTCTGTGTATGGACAAATCCCTTGCTTACATCGTCGCTAGAAGCGCGGGAATCGCTACGCCGAATTTCTGGACCGTCACGGCGACCGAGAATATTGATACCGACCGGCTTACCTATCCCGTCTTTGTAAAGCCGGCCCGCTCGGGGTCATCTTTCGGTGTCAGCAAGGTATCTCGAAAAGAAGAACTGCTGAGCGCGGTGGAAACCGCAAGACAGTATGACTCGAAGGTGTTGATTGAGGAAGCTGTCGTCGGCAGCGAGGTCGGATGTGCCATATTGGGGAACGATCTGGATTTGATTGCAGGCGAGGTAGATCGAATTGCTCTATCTCATGGCTTTTTCAGAATCCATCAGGAGAGTGCGCCTGAAAGCGGTTCCGATAACTCAACAGCAATCGTTCCCGCGGACATTTCGGCAGAGTCACGCTCGCTCGTGCAGGAAACAGCAAAGGCTGTATATCGCGCCCTGGGATGCAGGGGACTATCGCGGGTGGACATGTTCCTCAAAGAAGATGGAGAGGTAGTCCTTAACGAGGTTAATACCTTGCCTGGTATGACCTCATACAGCCGTTATCCGAGAATGATGGCAGCCGCCGGGTTGCCGCTTGCCGAAGTTATTGACCGCGTGGTGTCATTGGCATTGACAGGCAACGGACGATGAAAGCTGGATTTGTCTTTGTAGACGAGTTCGTATCCGGAATACGTTGGGATGCCAAGTACGCCACATGGGACAACTTTACCGGCAAACCGGTGGACGGATATCTGGCAAATCGAATTGTCGGTACGGGGGCTTTGTGCGCAGCCCTGGAAAGGGCGCGAGAAAAGGCCGCATCCCTTGACTTCGGCTTGCTTCTTTGGGATGGTTATCGCCCTAAACGCGCCGTAGATTGCTTTCTGCGCTGGTCGAAACAGCCGGAGGATGGCCGGGCGAAGTTGCGACACTATCCGAATATTGACAGGGCCGAGATGTTTGAAAAAGGATATGTGGCCGCTAAGTCGGGCCACAGTCGGGGCAGCGCCGTTGACTTGACGCTCTATCACTTGGCTACCGGTGAACTTGCCCCCATGGACGGTGACCATGATCTGATGGATTCAATCTCACATCACGGAGCAAAAGGAATCACGCAAGTCGAAGCGCAAAACCGTCAATATCTTTGTTCTATCATGGAGGCCTGCGGTTTTAGCTCATACGATTGCGAGTGGTGGCATTACACACTGAAAGACGAACCTTATCCAGACACCTATTTTGATTTTCCCATCACATAGTTGAGCCGGCCAAAGAAGTTACCAAAGCGTTGAAGGTACTGATAGCAGCTAGTATTTCGGCAACATGATCTATATAAGGAAAAGGGAATGTCACGTCAGAAATCCGTTTTGACTGGCGTCTCCGGTGTGGACACAGTCATCGCCGGGGGCATGCTGACCTCCTTCGCCCGGCACGAGCCAGCCGCAGTGCAGGCGGCTTGCCGTGCGTACCGGCTTAC
>JAWWOY010000801.1:0-6615 GCA_033851195.1 Kribbellaceae bacterium
GGCAACATGTTCCGCCAGGTACAGGAACGCTGGATGGAATGGCAGAAGCTGTTCTTGTCGATCATTCCCTTCCCGGAGATCTCCGCTGCCAGGGCCATTCCGCTGCTGTTCAGCACCGTGCCCAATCCCGAGGTGCACAACGGACTGGCCATCCAGATGATCGATGAGGTCCGGCACTCGACGATCCAGCAGAACCTCAAGCGCCTGTACATGCATCACTACATCGACCCCGCAGGCTTCAACACCAGCCTGCAGAACTTCCAGAACGACTACTGCGGCACGATCGGGCGGCAGTTCGCCGAGGGCTTCATCACCGGCGACGCCATCACGGCGGCGAACATCTACCTGCAGATCGTGGCCGAGACGGCATTCACGAACACGCTGTTCGTGGCCATGCCTGCAGAGGCCGCGGCCAATGGCGACTACCTACTGCCGACCGTGTTCCACTCGGTGCAGTCCGACGAGTCCCGGCACATCAGCAACGGGTACGCGACGTTGCTCATGGTCCTCGCGGACGAGAACAACCGCACCCTGCTGGAGCGCGATCTGCGCTACGCGATGTGGAACAACCACGCGGTCGTCGACGCGGCGATCGGTACTTTCATCGAGTACGGCACCAAGGACCGGCGCAAGGAGCGTGAGTCCTACTGCGAGATGTGGCGGCGGTGGATCTACGACGACTACTACCGCAGTTACCTGATGCCGCTGGAGAAGTACGGACTGAAGGTCCCGCACGCCGAGGTGGAGGAAGCCTGGAACCGGCTCTGGAACAAGGGCTACGTCCACGAGGTCGCGCAGTTCTTCGCCACCGGGTGGCTGGCCAACTACTGGCGCATCGACCCGATGACCGACAAGGACTTCGAGTGGTTCGAGTTCAAGTACCCGGGCTGGTATGAGAAGTACGGCACCTGGTGGGAGAACTACAACCGCTTGAGGTACCCGAACGGGCACAAGCCGATCGCGTTCGAGGACGTCGACTACCAGTACCCGCACCGGTGCTGGACGTGCATGGTCCCCTGCCTGATCCGCGAGGACCTGGTTGTGGACGAGGTCGACGGGCAGGTTCGCACGTACTGCTCCGAGACGTGTCACTGGACCGACACGGTGGCGTTCCGGCCCACCTACAACGGCCGTTCGACGCCCAACATGGGCCAACTGGTCGGAGCCCGGGAGTGGGAGACGCTGTACCACAACTGGGACTTCTCGGACATCGTGAAGGACATGGGAACCGTCCGCGCGGACGGCAAGACCCTGACCCCCCAGCCGCACCTCGACCTCGGTGATCCCAAGAAGATGTGGACCGTCGAGGACATGCGAGGTCTGCCGTTCCCCAGCCCGAACGTGACACTCAACGCGATGTCACCGCAGGAGCGCGAGGAGCACGTCGCGGCCTACCGGCGCGGCGGCCCGGCCGGCCGGTACGCGAAGGCCTAACCATTCACAGGCCACTCACACCCGTCCCGCCGCAGCCGGTGGTGGGACGGGTCAGGGTGTCGGCAGTAGACGGGAAGACGATCGTGGGCAACAAGCACCGCGTGCGATTTGAACCGGTCGGCATCGAGATCGAGGCCGACGAGGACGAGACGATCCTGGACGCCGCCTTCCGGCAGGGATTGATGCTGATGCACGGCTGCAAGGAAGGCCAGTGCTCTGCCTGCAAGTCGTTCCTGCTGGAAGGCGAGGAAGGCGTCGACGTCGAACTGGACCGGTACTCGACCTTCGCGCTCCCCGATTTCGAGAAGGACGAAGGTTACCTGCTGCTGTGCCGGGCCCACACGTACGACGACTTGACGATAGAGCTGATCAACTTCGACGAGGACATGCTGCGGACAGGCGTCCCGATCCAGCACGCCACCGCCGAGGTCGAGGTTGTCGAGTCCGTCACGCACGACCTGCGCAGGTTGGTGCTCAAACTGGTCGAGCCGCCGGAACTGGCCTTCGTGCCGGGCCAGTACGTCGACCTGTACCTGCCCGGCACCGACGGCCTCAAGCGCTCCTTCTCGATGGCCAGTACGCCGGCCACGGATGATCGGCTGGAGTTCGTCATCAAGGTCTACCCCGACGGCGCCTTCTCCCACTTGCTGGACAAGGGGCTCAGCATCGGGGACAGGCTCGAACTCAAGGGGCCGTACGGGCTGTTCACCCTGCGGGAGGGACGGACCTCCGATGTCGTCATGGTGGGCGGCGGCGCCGGCATGGCCCCGCTCCTCTCGCTGCTGCGCTCGATGGCCGAACGAGGCATGACCCGGCGCGCCGTCTACTACTACGGCGCTCGCCGTGTCGAGGATCTGTGTTTCCTCGACGAACTGACATCGTTCGAGCAGCGATTGCCGGGCTTCCGCTACATACCGGCGCTCTCGGAGCCCGCGGCGGGAACCTGGGACGGCGAGGCCGGCCTGATCACCGATGTCGTCGACCGGCTCGAGGGGAGCCTGGCCGGCAGCGACGCCTACGTGTGCGGGCCGCCGCCCATGGTCGAGGCTGCCATGCCGGTGCTGGAGAGACACGGAGTAGCCACCTCGGACATCCACTACGACAAGTTCACCACCACCGGTGCCATAGCGGACGGCTGACCGGCGAGAAGCCATTCACGCAGTTGACCTGCAATAGGAGGGCGGTATGACCACCACAGAATCGCAGCCGACTCGTCGGAACCTGCCCACGGTGTCGTTCACCGATGCCGAGGCCGGCGCACAGGCGTTCGCCGGCTCCGAGGACCGGACTTTCAAGTACTACACGCCACGACGGCGTAAAGCCTCGCAGTACGAGGACGTGACCGTCGAGGTACAGCCCGACCCGCGCCATTACCTGAGCCAGGGCTGGCTGTACGCGTTCGCTGACGGCTCCGCCGGGTTCCCGATGGAATGGACCAGGCTCAAGGCCTGGGGCCAGGAGGAGCATCCTCCGCCGCAGCGTACGCCGGGCTCGGGTGGCGCCGGGTACCCGTGGCCGGCGACGGGGTGGCACGAGTTCCGCGACCCGAACGAGGAGTGGGAACTCACCATCTACCGCTACAACGCCGACGTCGTCCGGCAGATGACGCGAAACCTCGAGGTCGCCAAGCAGACCAAGGCCTTCGACCGGTGGGGCCTGAACTGGATCCGGTTCGTCGACCAGCACGTCGGGGCCTGGATGCACGTTGAATACGGCCTCGGCATGTATGTGTTCGTCGACGTGCAACGCGCGGCGCCGACGAACATGCACAACAACGCCATCTCGGTGAACGCCGTGCACAAGATGCGGTTCGCCCAGGATCTGGCGTTGTACAACCTCGCGCTCTCCGACGAGATTCCGGAGTTCGACGGGCGGGCCCATCTCGAGGCCTGGAACAAGGCCACCGCCTGGCAGGGGGTCCGCGAGTGTGTCGAGAGGCTCACCGCGATCGAGGACTGGGCGGAGGCGGTGTTCTGCACCAATGTGGTCTTCGAACCGCTCATCGGGGAGCTGTTCCGCAGCCGGCTGGTGATGCAGGCGTCGGCCGCCAACGGCGACTTCGTCACCCCCACGGTCGTCGGGGCCGGTGAGTACGACTACGCCCAGCGCGATCTCCGGTACACCAAGGCGATATTCGAACTGCTGTCGAACGACCGCGAGTTTGGGGCGGACAACCGAGCGGTGATGTCCGAGTGGCTCAGCGAATGGGTGCCGCGGTGCCTGACCGCGGCACGGACGCTGCAGCCGCTGTGGTCCCAGCCGGACGGCAAGCCGGTCCGGTTCGAGGACAGCCTGGACGCGAGCAAGGCCCGATTCGTCGAGCTTCTGGGCGGCCTCGGGCTGACACCACCGAAGGAGCTGGACCAGTGACCGCAACCCAGAGCACAGACCGATTCGGATTCGAGCGCGCTTCCTCGAACATGTGTGGCTGCACGCTGATGAACAGCCAGACCGGCAACGTCGTCGCCGACGTGATGCGCCGCAGGGCAGGGGTGACGGTCACCGAGTTGCCGTCGATGATCCGGGTCGACGCCGTCGACCGGGTCGAGTTCGACTACGACGAGATCGCCGAGGAGCTCGGGGTGGACAGCTTCGAAACCTCCGATCTCGAAGAGGTGCTATCCACCCACTACGGGCGGATGGTCCGGCTGGACGACCGGACACTCATCTTCGCCAACCCGGAGGATGCAGCCGACTACCTGGGCTTCGACCTCGTCGCCGTGCGTTAGCGCGCTAGCTCGCGACGACCAGTACGACGGGTCGCGGGAGCGCCGGGGTGCCGATGCGCCCCGGCGCTCCCGCGGGCCGATGCAGGACACCCGACCGACGGACAGCAGGGGAGCAGCGCCATGGCCAAGGAACTCCAGTTCGATGTCGAAGCAAGGCGGTTGCTGCAAGCCGGCGTGAACCAGCTCGCCGACGCGGTGAAGAGCACGCTCGGCCCGAAAGGGCGCAATGTCGTGCTCGAGCAGGTCACCGGCAGCCCGACCGTCACCAACGACGGCGTCACCATCGCCCGGGAGATCCACCTGAAGAACCAGTTCGAGAACATGGGTGCCCAGCTGCTCAAGGAAGTGGCGATCAAGACCAACGACGTCGTCGGGGACGGCACCACGACCGCCACCGTGCTGGCACAGGCGATGATCCGCGAGGGCATGGCTGCCATCACCGCGGGCGCGAACCCGGTCCTGGTGAAGCGGGGCATCGACACCGCGGTCGACACGGTGGTGACGCAGCTGGAGAAGATGGCACATGCCGTACAGGGGATAGCGGATTTCGCGCACGTCGCCGCGATCTCGGCCAACGACGACGAGGAGATCGGGCGGATCATCGCCGAGGCGCTGCACACCGTCGGCACCGAGGGCGTGATCACCGTCGAGGAGTCGCCACAGCTGGGGCTGTCCGTGGACTTCGTGGAGGGGTTCGAGTTCGATCGAGGGTACGTGTCGCCCTACCTGGTCACCGATCCAGGCCGGCTGGAGGCCGTGCTCGAGGAGCCCTACCTGCTGCTGTGTGCCCACCGGATCAGCCACATCCAGGAGATCCTTCCGTTGCTGGATCAGGTGATGCGCAATCCGCGGCCGCTCGTGCTGATCGCCGAAACCGTCGACGGAGCTGCGCTGAGCCTGCTGGTGAACAATCACGTCAACCACCGGCTCCAGGCCGTCGCCGTTCAAGCGCCCGGCTTCGGTACCAATCGGCTGCACTACCTGGAGGACATCGCCGCGCTCACCGGCGCCGTCGTGGTGAGCAGCCAGTCAGGGTCCACCCTCGACGGCCTGCGGCTGGAGCAACTCGGTCGCGCCCGGCAGGTCCGGGTCACCGAGGGCTCCACCACCATCATCGAGGGCGCCGGATCGGACGAGCAGGTCGACTTCAGGCTCAACCAACTGCGGGCCGAGCTCTCCCGCGCCACCAATCCGCACGACGTGGATGTGCTCGGAGAACGTATCGGCCGGTTGACGGGCAAGGTTGCCTTGGTCCGGGTCGGGGCGGCAACGCCGGCGGAACTGAAGGAGAAGCGGCACCGGGTGGAGGATGCGTTATCGGCCACCCGCGCCGCGATCGCCGAGGGCATCCTCGCCGGTGGTGGCTCGGCGCTGCTGCATTCCGAGCACGCACTGGACGACCTGAGCCTTGAGGGCGACTACGCGAAGGGCGCCGCGATCGTCCGAACCGCGCTGGCCGAGCCCGCCTACTGGATCGCCACCAACGCCGGTTACCCAGGTGCGGAAGTCGTGGCCGAGATCCTGAAGATGGCGGACGACGACGGGTTCGACGCGCTGGCCGGCCGTTACGGCAACCTGATCGACTTCGGGATCGTGGACCCGCTGCGGGTCACCCGCTCCGCGCTGCAGAACGCCGCGTCGATCGCCGGGCTGGTGCTCACCACCAACACCCTGGTGGCCGAGGAGAAACCACCGTGGGCCGGCGCCTTGATGAGCGAGATCGGCGATCTGGCCGGCGGGTTGCCGCAGCCTTCGCCGGACTCGACTACGCCCCAGTCGATGGGGCTCGGACCTTCGGTCGGCTGAGTGAGATGGCCGAGACATACAACCCGTGGACCGTCGTCAACGCGGTGTTCCATCACTTGGTCGACGCCGGTCTGCACCCCGTGCTGGGCGAGACCGGCGATCCGTCGGAGCCCGCCGCCGCCCTGCTGACCGCGCTCGGCATCGAGCCCCGCCATCCCACCGAAAGCGGCTACCTGGCCTCGGCGTCGAACGCTGAGAAACTCGCCGCACTCCGCGCGACCCTACTGGGGGAGGAGGACTGACCCGCCTGCCAGCCGATCGACTGTACGGCGGATTCAAATGCAGGCAGCGGGCCTCGACTAGTGTCCCGTGAGGGCGGTCCACTAACGGAAGACGCCGGTGTGACCGAGCGAGTAGCGCCCGGGCTGCGGAAACACAGCGAGGCCATGCGGGCCGCTCCCGACCGGGATCCGCGCGAGCAGTTTGCCGGTCGCCAAGTGCACGGCGTACACGACGTTGTCGTAGCGACCGGAGACCCACAGCACGTTCCCGTCCGGGGAGACGCCACCCATGTCGGGGCTGCCGCCGCCGGGCAGTCGCCACTTCGCGACCAGCTTCCGGCTTGCGAAGTCCAGCAGGGAGATCGAGCCCTCGCCCCGGTTGGTGATGATCAGCCGCCGCGAGTCCCGAGTCACGTAGAGGCCGT